>CAIKID010000293.1 GCA_903827345.1 uncultured Actinomycetes bacterium
CAAGCCCGGTAAATGCATTCTCGCTAATTGGAGTGCCAAGAATGCGATCTGGGAAACGATCTTTCAAACCCTTGGTCGCGCCGTTTGTTCCGCCCGCTAAGCGATGCACATCTTCGCCCATGACAACAACAGAACTATCTTTCTCCATCTGGCGACCTAATACCTTGGCAACCGAATCAATAAACTTCGCCTCCACAATTTCGCCTTGGTACGAAGCAAGTTCTGAATAACGGGCACCATTAAATTCGCTCAGATCTCCCCGCACTCCGGTATTAACAAAGGCTGGATCGGGCCATTCGCTATCTTTGATTTTGCGCTTAGGCGGATTGGAATCAAGAATCGGTTCGAGCAAGATATTTCCAGTCTCTTCCATCAACTTCTTGCCACGCGCAATAAGCAGATCAATTTCACCCTGAGTAATCAACCCGCGGCGAATGAGATGAAATGAAACCTGCAAAATAGGGTCGCGCGCTTTGTAACTGGCCTCTTCCTCTTTAGTGCGATAACCAAAGGCGCTGCCCGGGAATGTTCCGCTCTGGTGGAAATAGCGATAAACATCAGCTTCAATCATCGTCGGTCCATTACCCGCCCGCATATGTGCAACGGCTTCAGCCATGGCGATATGAACCGCAAGTGGGTTCATACCATCAACTTTCCAACTGGGGATATTAAAACCTTGTCCACGTGCTGATAGACGGGGCTCGCCTGTTGATTCCATGACGTGCGTGGAAACCGCATACATATTGTTTTCAATGAAGAAACAGATGGGTAACTTCCATGCCGACGCTAAGTTGAAACTTTCCAGCGTTGAACCAATGTTTATCGCGCCATCACCGAAGTAAGTCACCGATACCGCATCGGTTCCCGCGAACTTATGGGACCAGGCAAATCCAGCAGCAAGCGGAACTCCACCTCCGACAATTGCATTGGTGCCCATAGCGCCGGCTTCCTTCATTTGCAGGTGCATCGAGCCACCTCGTCCATGACTAAATCCGCGATCCAAGCCCGCGATTTCGGCGAGGGTGCGTAGAACTACATCTCGCACCGCTGGGGAAAATTCCGCGCGCGGATCAAATCCCTGCGGCTGCAAATGAGTCAAAACTTTAGCTAAAAATTGATGGTGCCCGCGGTGCGAACCATTGACGCTATCAGAGCTACGCAGCAAGAGAGCCGATCCGACAGCTCCACCTTCTTGGCCGATACTCGAATGAACTGGGCCGTGAATCAATGAGGCTGCAGCGAGTTCTAGCAAATACTCTTCAAAGGTACGGATAATAACCATTTCAACGAGCATGTTGTTTAATAGTGCGGGTTCAGCGGTATCCCAATCTGATGGCATGACAGCAACTTCTAACCACGGAGCAGTCGACTTGTGTTTGTGATGCAGTGGCATTTATTCAATTACCTTCTTTACGAATTTTTCAGGGTTGTGGTCAAATGCTTTTCCATTGGGATATGAAACTAATTCGAATTGCATCCCCCATGGCGATAAGAAGTAAACCCAGTGCTGACCTTCGCTCGCTCCTTTGCTGGCGGTTGGTTCGCCCAACATCGCAATATTGTGCGCCTTGAGGTGAGCAATCGCGGCCGCCATGTCATCCACGTAGAGAGCGACATGATGTCCACCGACATCGCTATTTTTGGGAACCATTGCCTCTTGATCTGGCGCGGAATATTCAAATACTTCAAAGATCGCGACACCATTGAGCTTAAAGAAATGTAACTCCTTCATGATGGCGCGAGGATGAACATTCAAA
>CAIKID010000294.1 GCA_903827345.1 uncultured Actinomycetes bacterium
CCCTGGAGTCTTGGCACGTATCGCCTCGCTCTTCTCGCGCCGCGGATACAACATCGATTCATTGGCGGTTGGACCGACCGAGGATCCTAATGTTTCTCGGATGACCATTGTCGTCAATGTAGAAGGTCATGCACTCGAACAGGTCATTCAACAGACCGATAAATTAATCAATGTTTTGAGCATTATCGAACTCGACCCTATCGCCTCAGTTCAGCGTGAACTTCTCCTCGTTAAAGTGAGCACTACACCAGAGACCCGCTCGCAAGTGTTAGAGACAGTACAACTATTTCGCGCCAAGGTGGTTGATGTGGCACAAGATGCCGTCACCATCGAAGCGACTGGCAATAGCGAGAAGATTCAAGCGCTGCTGCGAGTTCTCGAGCCTTATGGCATCAAAGAATTGGTCCAATCCGGTCTCGTAGCAATGGAGCGCGGATTGAAACCAGGAATATCACATCAACCGGATCACGACTAAGAAAGGCAGACCCTAAAGTGGCTACCCAATATCACGACGAAGATGCAGATCTATCGATCATTCAATCAAAGAAAGTTGCCGTCATTGGTTATGGCTCACAAGGTCATGCACATGCGCTCTCACTTCGCGATAGCGGAGTCGATGTCCGCATCGGCTTAGCCGAGGGTTCAGCTTCTCGTGCCAAGGCTGAAGCTGAGGGACTTCGTGTTCTCTCGGTTGCAGATGCAGTCAAGGAAGCCGATGTTGTGATGCTTCTTGCCCCAGATCACGTACAGCGCCACATTTACAATGATTCAATCAAGCCAAACCTCAAGCCTGGCTCTGCCCTCTTCTTCGGACACGGATTCAATATCCGCTTCGGCTACATCAAGCCAGAAGCCAATATCGACGTTGCGATGGTTGCACCTAAGGGTCCTGGCCACTTAGTCCGTCGCGAATATTCAGCGGGTCGCGGAGTTCCAGTTCTTGTCGCAGTTGAACAAGACGCCACGGGTACCGCTTGGCCATTGACTCTCTCGTACGCCAAGGCAATCGGCGGACTACGCGCCGGTGGAATCTTGACCACCTTCACGGAAGAGTGCGAGACCGATCTATTCGGAGAGCAATCAGTACTCTGCGGAGGAGCATCACAACTCGTTCAATATGGTTTCGAAACCCTCGTTGAAGCGGGCTACCAGCCAGAAGTTGCTTACTTCGAGTGCTTGCACGAATTGAAGTTGATCGTCGATCTCATGTACGAAGGTGGAATCGCAAAGCAGCGTTGGTCAGTTTCAGATACCGCTGAATATGGCGATTATGTCTCAGGACCACGCGTCATCGATCCAAGCGTTAAAGAGAATATGAAGGCTGTTCTTGCTGATATCCAAAATGGAAAGTTTGCAGAGCGCTTCATTAACGATCAAGAAGCTGGCGCACCAGAATTTAAGGCGCTGCGCGCAAAGGGTGAGACCCATCCAATCGAAGCTGTTGGCCGCGACCTTCGCAAGATGATGTCATGGGTCAAGAGCGCAACAAATGATGATTATAAAGAAGGTTCGGCCGCCCGTGGCTAAACCGATCGTCCTGATTGCTGAAGAGTTAAGTCCAGCCACGGTAGAGGCTCTTGGGCCTGACTTCGAAGTTAGGAATTGCGACGGGGCAAATCGTGCCGAGTTGCTCGCTGCACTCGCAGCGGGCGCCGATGCGGTCTTGATTCGATCTGCTACCAAGATGGATGCAGAAGCGATCGCGGCATCAAAAGGGTTAAAAGTAATTGCACGTGCTGGTGTGGGTGTCGATAACGTTGATATTCCGGCGGCAACGGCCGCGGGAATTATGGTCGTTAATGCGCCGACTTCAAATATCGTCAGTGCGGCAGAATTGGCTATCGCACTTTTGATGGCATCTGCTCGTTTTATCTCTCCAGCTCATGCTGCGCTGCGTAGTGGCAAGTGGGCGCGTTCGAAATACACCGGAGCCGAACTCTTTGAAAAGACGCTGGGAGTTGTTGGTTTCGGAAAGATTGGCCAACTTGTTACCGCTCGCATGCAGGCTTTTGGAATGAACGTTGTTGCTTACGATCCCTATCTACTGCCTGCTCGTGCCGCGCAATTGGGAGTTCGTCTCGTCGAGCTCGATGAGCTGCTTCGTATTAGCGATTTCATTACGATCCATCTTCCTAAGACCAAAGAGACAGCAAATCTCATTGGTGAAGATGCGCTAAAGAAGGTAAAGCCCACCGTTCGCATCATTAATGCGGCTCGTGGTGGAGTCTTGGATGAGGCCGCTTTATATACCGCACTTGTCGAAGGACGCGTTGCGGGTGCTGGTCTTGATGTATTTGCCACCGAACCGTGCACCGATTCACCTCTTTTCACCCTGGATCAAGTTGTAGCAACTCCCCACCTTGGAGCTTCTACCGATGAGGCGCAAGAGCGTGCTGGAATTGCTGTAGCCGTTTCAGTTCGCAAAGCGCTCTCAGGCGAACTTGTGCCCGATGCTTTGAACGTTAAGGGTGGAGCAATTCATGAGGATATTCGCCCATCACTCCCACTTGTCGAAAAGATGGCGCAGATTGCAACGATCATTGCCGGAGAGCTTCCAACATCTCTTGATATAGAAGTTCGCGGAGATATCGCCGCACATGACTCATCTATTCTTGCCACCAGCGTTCTTAAGGGTGCACTTGTAGCTGTTGGTGCTGAATCTGTTACCTACGTCAATGCTCCTGGTCTCGCTGCCGAACGCGGAATGACCTCATCGGTAATGACCAATCCCGAAAGTCCGGAATATCGCAGCATGATCTCGCTTCGCGCAGCGCTTCCCGGGGGTCGTTCCATCGTCGTAGATGGAACCTTGATGGGAATTCGCCGCGTTGAAAAAATCATTGGAATAAATGGTTTTGATCTGGATCTACCTCCGACCGAACATCTTCTCATCTTGCAATACTCAGATCGCCCGGGTGTTGTTGGCTCTGTCGGTGGCGTACTCGGTGGTGCCGGCGTAAACATTGCTGGAATGCAAGTAGCTCGAAGTGAAGCTGGTGGCGCAGCGCTCATGGCACTTAATATCGATTCCGAAGTATCCGCAGAGATTCTTGCAAAGGTTCTACAAGCGACCGGCGCAGATTTCGTCCGAACAGTTACCTTGGTGTCCTAATGAAAGAGTTCAAAGTCGCAGTTATTGCCGGGGATGGCATTGGCCCAGAAGTTGTTGCAGAAGGGCTTAAAGTTCTTGACAAGATCGCCGCAAAGTATGAGTTATCTTTTGAGAAGATTTATTACAACTTGGGTGCGGCCCACTGGCACGCGACTGGCGAAGTATTGAGTGATGAAACAATGGCTGAGATTGCAAAGAGTGACGTCATCTTGTTAGGGGCTGTTGGAGACCCAACTGTTCCAAGTGGCGTTCTCGAACGTGGGCTTCTCTTGAAGTTACGCTTCGCATTTGATCAGTATGTAAATCTCCGTCCGGCGAAGTTACATGCCGGTGTTAAGTCACCCCTTGCGACTGCGGCGCCTATCGACTTTATTGTTGTTCGTGAAGGCACCGAAGGTCCGTATTCGGGAGCTGGTGGGTACCTTTCATACGGTACCGAAGCCGAAATAGCCACCGAAGAATCCCTCAATACTCGTCGCGGAGCTGAGCGAGTTATTCGCGATGCCTTTGCCCGCGCAACTGTGCGTCCTCGCAAGAAGCTGACCATGGTGCATAAGAACAATGTCCTTGTTCATGCAGGTGGTTTGTGGACTCGCACTTTTAACGAAGTTGCAAAAGAGTTCCCGGATATCACGACTGATTACATGCATGCGGATGCAGCATCAATGTTCTTTGTTACCAATCCAGAGCGCTTCGACGTGATCGTCACTGATAACCTCTTCGGGGACATCTTGACCGATATAGCTGCAGCGATCTGCGGTGGAATCGGCTTGGCAGCCTCCGGAAATATCAACCCAACTGGAAAGTTTCCTTCAATGTTTGAGCCGGTTCACGGATCCGCTCCCGACATTGCAGGAAAATCTCTGGCAGATCCAACGGCGACAGTGATGTCAGTTGCGATGATGCTCGCTCACCTTGGTGAGGCGGATGCTGCCGCTGATGTTGAGCGCGTAGTTGCAGCTGATCTTTTAACTCGCGGAGATTCCAAGAGAAGTACCGTCCAAATTGGTGATGCCTTGGCAGGAGCTATTTAAATGAAGATCAACCTCAATCCAAGTACTCACCCAGCGAGCGAAAGTGATCGCGCAGAAAAGATCGCCGCTGGCGGTTTCGGCAAGTATTACACCGACAATATGGTGGTCGCCGAGTGGAGTGAGGCTGCTGGTTGGGGCGATGCAGAGTTGAAGGCGTATGGTCCGCTCTCCCTGGATCCCGCTACATCAGTTCTACATTACGGCCAGGAAATCTTTGAAGGTCTTAAGGCGTATAGCCAACCCGATGGGGGCGTGAGCCTCTTTCGTCCGGATGCAAATGGAGAGCGATTTCGCCGTAGCGCTATGCGCATGGCGCTCCCAGAACTTACGGTAGAAGATTTTGTGGCAACGGTTGAGACGTTGGTTCGTAACGAGCGCGCTTGGGTTCCGAAAAATTTTGGAGAGTCGCTGTACATCCGACCATTTATGATCGCCACGGAAGTTGGTCTAGGAGTTCGTCCTGCTAATCGTGCAACGTATTTAGTAATCACAACTCCCGCATCCGCGTATTTCAATCCCGATAAGGCAGTGACCGTTTGGATTTCGACGGAATTTGTCCGCGCAGCCCAAGGCGGAACTGGCGAAGCGAAGACTGGTGGCAACTA
>CAIKID010000295.1 GCA_903827345.1 uncultured Actinomycetes bacterium
GCAATATCGCTGCACCGTTCATCTTGAAAGGCACCCTCGCCATACATCTGCCCATAAAAGGGTTCGCCTTGGACTATGAAAGAGAAGGAACTTTCGTTTTTATATGCCGCAACAAAGTTTGTTTCTGACATGTAGTACTTAGCCGAATTATTCTCCCGCAAAAGATCAACCGCCCATTGCTGAGCGGTTGATAATTCGGAGGTAGTTTCTAACATCAATTACTGAATTCAGCTGCGACTAACTCTGCGATTTGCGCAGTATTGAGTGCGGCGCCTTTGCGTAGGTTATCTCCGCACATGAAGAGATCAAGAGCGTGATCATCATCGAATGAACGACGTACGCGACCAACCCAAGTTGGATCGGTATTAACGACATCTGCCGGTGTCGGCCAGATGCCATTCTCTGGATCATCAAGAAGTTCAATCCCAGCAGAACTCTTGAGCAAGTCTTGTGCGCCTGCGCGGGTTACTTCGGTATCAAAGACGGCGTGCACAGATAGCGAGTGGGTTGTGATCACTGGAACGCGGACGCAGGTAACTGCGACCTTAAGATTTGGCAGACCCAAAATCTTCCGTGATTCAAAGCGAACCTTCGTCTCCTCAGAGGAATATCCATCCGCCTTGAGCGAACCAGCCCATGGGATAACGTTCAGAGCAAGTGGCGCTGGAAAATCGCCAAAGTCTTTGATCACGGTACGAAGATCGCCAGGTTGCTCACCGAGATGAGTTCCAGCAACCGCAGAGATCTGTGAACGCAAGGTTGCGGGACCTGTGACGCCCATACCTGATACAGCTTGGTATGACGATACAAAAATCTCTTTAAGGCCGTAAGCCTTATGGAGCGCACCCATGGCGACGATCATGGTCATCGTTGTGCAATTTGGGTTAGAGATGATGCCCTTTGGGCGCTCTTTGATCGCTTCTGGGTTGATCTCAACCACCACGAGTGGCACTTGATCATCCATGCGGAAGAAGGTGGAGTTATCAACGACAACCGCACCGCGTGAAACAGCTATCGGAGCCCATTCACCAGCAATCTCATCGGGAGTATCAAACATGGCGATATCTATTCCGTCAAAGGCCTCCGGAGAGATAGCAACGACAGTGAGCTCTTCGCCGCGGCACATCAACTTCTTACCTGCGCTGCGCGCCGATGCGATTAAGCGAATTTCGCCATAGACATTGGGGCGCTTGCTCAAAATATCGAGCATCACGGTACCAACGGCTCCGGTCGCTCCTACTACTGCAAGTGTTGGTTTCTTACTCATCGTCCACTTCCTCCATATACAACTGCTTCGTCATCGGAATCTAATTCAAAGGCGGTATGCGCAGCTTTAACGCCGCTCTCCAGATCGGTATCGCGCACAATTACAGAGATGCGGATTTCTGAGGTCGAGATCATTTCAATATTAATTCCCGCATCAGCGAGGCAGGCAAAGAAGGTTGCGGTCACGCCAGGGTGAGAGCGCATTCCAGCACCAACCAAAGATAACTTTCCGACTTGGTCGTCATACAACAAAGATACAAATCCGATTTCACCTTGGATATCTTTAAGCAAGGCGGTCGCTTCGGCGCCGTCGCTCTTGGGTAGGGTGAAGGAGATATCTGTCAGCCCCGTTGCTGCTGCGGATACATTCTGGACGATCATGTCGATATTGATATCAGAGTCGGCGATCGCTTGAAATATTCGCGCCGCGATACCTTTACGGTCCGGAACACCAACAATGGTGATCTTCGCTTCGCTCTTATCGTGGGCGATGCCACTAATAATTGCCTGTTCCATATCTTCTGCTCCTTCGGGATGATCCTGCACAATCCAGGTGCCTTCTAAATTGGAAAATGATGAGCGAACATGAATCGGAAGGTTGTAACGCCGGGCGTATTCCACACAGCGCAGGTGCAAAACCTTGGCGCCACTCGCGGCCAGTTCGAGCATCTCTTCATAGGTTACCGTCGTAAGTTTGCGCGCAGTTGGTACTACGCGGGGATCGGCGGAGTAAACGCCATCAACATCGGTATAAATCTCACATACATCAGCATCAAGAGCGGCAGCGAGCGCAACAGCTGTTGTATCTGAACCACCGCGACCGAGAGTTGTAATGTCATTGGTATCTTGCGAAACGCCTTGGAATCCTGCCACGATCGCAATGTGACCACCGTTGATCGCTTCGCGGATTCGACCTGGCGTCACATCAATAATGCGCGCTTTTCCATGGGTGGAATCTGTAATCACTCCCGCCTGTGATCCCGTAAAGGACATCGCCTCGTGACCCAGATTTCCAATTGCCATTGCAAGTAGCGCCATCGAAATTCGCTCGCCCGCAGTTAAGAGCATGTCCAGTTCGCGACCACTTGGCATCGGCGAGACCTGATTGGCGAGATCGATTAACTCATCGGTGGTGTCACCCATCGCTGAGACAACGACAACAACTTGATGACCCGCTTTTTTTGTAGCAACGATCCGTCCGGCGACTCGCTTTAGCCCTTCGGCATCAGCAACGGAGGAGCCGCCGTATTTCTGGACAATTAAACCCATGGCAGAACTTTGACATAGATAAAGCTGAATTCGCGGATTGTCTCAATATATAAGACGCCTAACTGTCTTAAATAATGAGATTATTACTATTCGACGGTTCGGCGCCCCTCAAAGGCGCGTCCCAGCGTTACCTCGTCGGCATATTCCAGATCTCCACCAACGGGTAGGCCGGAAGCTAAACGGCTGACCTTGATCCCCAGCGGCTTGATCTGACGGATGAGATAGGAAGCGGTCGCTTCTCCCTCAAGGTTCGGATCGGTGGCGATGATCAACTCTTGGATATTGGTATCAGCTAAGCGCGCCATTAATTCGCGGATCCTTAGATTCTCTGGCCCCACCCCATCGATCGGCGAGATGGCTCCCCCGAGGACGTGATACTTACCGCGAAATTCTCGCGTCTTCTCAATGGCCATGACATCTTTGCTCTCTTCAACCACGCAGATGAGTGAGTTATCACGCCTGGGATCGCGACAGATCCGGCAGAGGTCTTCTTCAGAGATATTGCCGCACTCGATGCAGAATTTAACGCGCTCTTTTACAGTACGCAGCACATCAGCCAAGCGAGTCACATCGACGCGCTCGGATTGGATGATATGGAAAGCGATGCGCTGCGCCGACTTTGGACCGATACCGGGCAGGCGACCTAGCTCATCGATTAAATCTTGAATGGCTCCCTCGTACATCAACGTTCGAATTCTCTAATGACTTGTGCCCCGAGTTCGCGAGCAAGGAGCGCAGTTCCGGAAAGTTGATCGGCATCTGTGGACTCTTCAGTTGTCCGCTCGTACTGGGGAGCGCTAATAGATGGATCAACGACCACTTCTATTTTGCGCACCAATCCAGTTACATCTTGGAATGCCCCAGCCAAAATCTCTTCACTGCCGCTTCTGACAAAGGAATCGCGAGCACCAGCATTGACAATGCCGATTGTGATTGCCTTATCATCTACAGCTAATACTTGGGCGCTCGCCGAAAGAAGTGACCAGGTAAGGCGGCGGCGCTTCTTCACATTTTCGATTACGTCAGGCCAAAGGCGACGTAGCGCTGCTATATCAACAGGGCCAACGGGTTGTGTAGCTACTGGTTCAGGAGTAGCGGCAACAGCTGGCTTCTTCTCTGTTACGGCTTCCTTTACAACTTGTATTACTTCCACTGGCTCTTGCACTTTCACGGCTTTAACAGGCGCAGGTGCTGCAACTGCTTCAACAGCTGGTGCTGAATGCGTAACAAGATTTACACCTCGCTCGAGGCGTTCTATGCGAGCAATCAAGGCAGCATCATCGCCGGTAGGAAGCAAAATACGTCCGCAGATGAGCTCAAGGATCAAGCGGGGCGCTGTTGCACCGCGCATCTCGGTCAAGCCCAATGAGGTGATATCAGCCGCACGAATAAGCGTTGCTGCACCTATCAGGTTGGCTTGGGTACGCATGCGATCGAGTTGATCTTCGGGGAAGTCACGAAGTACGTGAGACACGTTATCTTTAACGGCACCGACGATAATTAAGTCACGCAGTCGTTCCAAGAAATCTTGGGTGAAGCGACGTGGGTCTAAACCGGATTCAATGACGCGATCAATGGTGTTGAAAATCGTTGTGCTATCTCGCGCAGCGAGCGCATCGATGGCTTCATCGAGCAGCGCACCATCGGTAAATCCCAAAAGTTGTACTGCAATGTCGTAGGTAACTCCATCGGGTCCAGCGCCAGCTAAGAGTTGCCCTAGAACGGAGAGTGCGTCGCGGACTGATCCTCCACTGGAGCGAACAACGAGTGGGATGACTCCCTTTGCAACTTTGACACCTTCGAGATCACAGATCTTCTCGAGATGGGTAGAGAGAATTCCAGGTGGTACTAAACGAAATGGGTAGTGATGGGTTCGCGAACGAATAGTTGAAATCAACTTATCTGGTTCGGTCGTTGCAAAGATAAAGATGACGTGGGGAGGTGGCTCTTCAACAACTTTGAGCAGGGCGTTAGCAGCGCCGGGTCCGAGTTGGTGCGCCTCATCGATAATGTAAATCTTGTAACGCGCTTGTACTGGAGCGAAGAATGCTTTGTCGCGTAAGTCGCGTGCATCATCAACTAAACCATGAGTAGCTGCGTCGAGCTCCATAACATCAATCGAGCCCGGACCATTTGCAACAAGGTCGGTACATGATTGACAAGTGCCGCATGGATTTGGGGTTGGTCCATCTACACAGTTGAGCGAGCGCGCCATGATGCGAGCGCTAGAAGTCTTGCCGCAACCACGGGGGCCACTAAATAAATAGGCGTGGTGAATATTGCCCGCTGCGAGGGCGTTGGAAAGCGGCACCGTGACATGCTCTTGCCCGATTACCTCAGCGAAGGTCGAGGGGCGATACTTTCTATATAGAGCGAGTGACACCGTTCTCCTTCTTATTAGGGATCCTCCGTGCACCCGCCAGAGCGCACCTACCCTTGCTACCTTCCGGTCCTGGGGGAGTTCAGTACGGTAACGCCGCACGGAGGATCTGTGGGCAATCATAGTTTCCAGAGCCGATAGGCTACGACTCGCTGGCCGAGAGGCCCGTACTGGAGAATTCGCATAGCGGCCGAGTGCGCACGCTTGGAAAGCGTGTAAAGGGCAACCTTTCGAGGGTTCAAATCCCTCATTCTCCGCCAATCATTTCGGGGGTTTAACCCTAAAATAATCATCTGCACCTGATGCATTTATTGGGCCATGACTCAAGAAGAAGGTAATCGTGCCAAAAGCTTGGATAGATAACGCTCCGCAGCCCAAGGTTCTCAAGGAGCACGCCCACCTGAAAGACCCGCTTTCTTACAAACTCAAGAAGGCCGTTTTAGGAAAGCCACTCAATAGGCACTCGCTTTCACATCAACGTTTGAGCAAAACATTCGCGCTAGGAATTCTGGCTTCCGATTGCATCTCGTCATCTGCATACGGTTCTGAGCAGATTCTTTTAGCCTTACTCCCAGCTTTTGGCATAGCTGCATTTAGCATCTTGATGCCGATGACAGTGGTCGTACTCATCGTGCTTGTCATTGTTACCTTCTCATATCGCGAAGTCGTACAGGTCTACACGCGATCCGGTGGGGCATACGTGGTGTCACGAGATAATTTAGGACCACTCTTCTCTCAAATTGCTGCCGTTGCCTTGATGCTCGATTACACCGTAACCGTCGCGATTCAATCGTCCGCTGGCATTGATGCAATCCTGTCGACATTCACCGCCTTGCAACCTTATAAAGTTGTGATGACCCTGCTCGTAATCGCAATTTTAACTTTTGGAAATCTACGTGGAGTTAAAGAGGCCGGAGCCGCCTTCGCTCTGCCAACGTATTTCTTCGTAATTTCACTCACGGTTATGTTCATAACAGGTATCTACCGCATCATGCGCGGCACCCTGCCAAAATATGATCCGTCGACCTTGCACGGTGCGGTAGCGATCGGACATGCTCAAGGTCTTTTAAGTTTTGCTGCAATCTTTATCCTGCTACGGGCATTTGCAAACGGCGGATCCTCACTAACTGGCCTTGAAGCAATCTCTGACGGTGTTTCACTCTTCCGCACTCCAGAAGGTGTGAACGCACGCAAGACCTTGGTTGCTATGTCAGTGATTCTAGGCTCGATGGTCTTTGGTGTTTCTTACTTTGCGCATAGAACATTTTCCACGCCGTATACATCTGGTTCACCTACCGTGATTTCACAAGTCGTAAAAGCAACCATGGGATCGGCGACTTTTGGCACGGTCTGGTTCTATGTCGTGCAGGCAGCAACCATGTTGATCCTGATTACTGGTGCAAATACTGCATTCTCTGGCTTCCCTTATCTTGTTAACTTTGTTGCCAATGATGGATTTCTGCCCCGTCAATTGAGTAAGCGCGGACACCGCTTAGCATTTTCAAATGGAATTATTGTCTTGGCGGCTGGTGCAACAACGCTGGTGCTGGTAACCGGCGGCTCAGTTAATCGCCTGGTCGCGTTTTATGCGTTGGGAGTATTTACCGGATTTTCTCTCGTCGGCTTTGGGATGGCATCGAAAGCCCGTAGAGAACGAACAAAGGGCTGGGCCTATAGAAATATTGTTAACTTACTTTCTGGAATTGTCTCTGCGTGCATCATTGTAATTTTCGCAGTAGTCAAATTTACCGAAGGTGCCTGGGTCGTCTTAGCGATTACTCCAGTGCTTGTCTACGCGCTCAACCGGCTCAATCGCAGATACCGCTTGGAACAAACGGCACTTAAAGTTGATGCTATTAATACTCGTGCGGTAACTATTGCTCGCCACGAGGTAACAGTTCTCGTGGACATTGTGGATCTAGCAACAATTGGAGCGGTCCGCTATGCGCGCAGTGTAAACCCACGCAGCGTTTCAGCTGTGCACTTCGTGCTCGATGATCAACATGCAGAAGAAATAAAGAAAGCGTGGATGCTCAATCCCGCTCTTGCAGATGTAGCAATTGAATTTATTGACTGCCCGGATCGCAGACTTCCTAATGCCGCGCTTGATTACGCGATTAGGGCAACGACATCACCCGATGTAGAACTCACACTTCTACTTCCTCGCCGTTCGTATTCCAGCTTTGTTGGGCGCCTTATGCATGATCGGACCGCTGAAGCGATTGCGGATCCGATTTCCCAATTACCTAGAGTGGTTGCAACGATTATTCCATTTGATGTTGAGCGAATCATTACGGGTGGGCAAATAACCGTTCATGAAGAGCATGGAACTGACCTCACGGAGGAAGTTCCTGTTAAAACTCAAACTCGCCGTTTGGATGATGAACCGATCACTCTTGAAGAGACCAGCCATTACGCAGAAGATATTCACCCGATCGCTGCTGCACAATGGCGCCATCGAGCCCACGTCAAAGGACACGTAACCAACATCAGAAATGCTCCAGCGAATTCAACTCCTCATGTTGATATCGAGATCTGGGATGAAACCGGCGGAATCACTCTGCAATTTATTGGACGGCGCGAGATCACAGGGCTCGAAGTAGGATCCGTTTTGTGCGCTGAAGGTATGGTTGGTGAAACTGATGGCAACCTAGTGATTCTCAATCCATCGTACGAAATCATTATCAATCACTAGTATCGCAATACGTATGGCGGTGGCGGTGGGATTTGAACCCACGGTTGGTTACCCAACACACGCTTTCGAGACGTGCTCTTTAGGCCACTCAGACACGCCACCAGGGGTGACGATACGCCCTAACGCTTCTCTTTAAAAAATTCCCGCAAGAGCTCAGCGCATTCATCTTCCAAAATGCCAGCTATTACTTCTATCTGATGTGGACTGCGCGGATCACGCAAGATATCCCAGACCGAACCGACGGCTCCGGCTTTCTCATCCCAGGCCCCAAAAACCACCGTCTTTATCCGTGATTGCGCGATTGCCCCCGCACACATGGCGCAGGGCTCTAAGGTCACAATTAGCGTGCAATTGTCGAGACGCCAATTATTTTGTTCCAAAGCCGCCTGACGTAGGGCCACGATTTCAGCGTGAGCCGTTGGATCCTTATCTATCTCGCGTTGATTGCTTCCACGTCCAATAACTCTTCCCGTGGGGTCAATGACTAAAGCGCCAACTGGAACATCATCGGTTGCGAGCGCAAGCTTTGCGATCTCAATCGCTGCACGCATCAAAGGTAAATAATCAACCATTAATTACGATCATAGAGTTGTTCAAACTGATCACCGAAACCCAAACGGCCGGCAAGCAGAGTGATCTGCTCTTCCGGGTACATCTCTAGATCATCACTCATGACTTCGAGATCCATTGCGCTAATTCCAAAATCATTGAGAAGATCGACATCGCCTCCTGGCTGGGGATCATCATCATCTTCTGGATATGGAAGATCTAACGCGTCGATCAGATCGGCAGCTATTTCATATTCGACGGCATATGTCACATCGCTCAACATCATCTGCATCGTTGGCCCAGCGCATCGAGCAATCAGAAAGAATTCTTCGTCAACAGCGATGAGGGCTATAGATCCGCCCTCGCCTTGCTGTGCCTTTAACTGGTCCATAATGGAACCGAGATCGCGGGTATGGACAAGTCGTGAGGCGCGCCACACTCCATCTTCGCGCCAAGCGATCACGCCGAAGTCATCACTGTTGAACTCAGCCTGGTTCGTCATAGCACCATCGTCCCACTGATTGGGATACGCGACAAGGTTGGATTCCGCGGGTAAAGTCGGGCTCGTGAAAGTTCATGTAGCACAGCACCCGCTCATCACCCATAAAGTGACCGTTCTCCGCGACGAGAGAACCCCCTCATCCATCTTCCGGGAACTAGTTGGCGAAATTGTCACCTTGCTCGCGTATGAAGCGACCCGCGAGGTAAAGACCGTTCCAGTGACGGTTAAGACGCCAGTTGCAATGGCCCATGGCGCAGTGATGGCTAAGCCCGATGCGGTGGTTATCCCGATTCTGCGAGCCGGCCTTGGCATGCTCGAAGGAATGCTGCGGTTGATGCCATCAGTTCAGGTGGGCTTCTTGGGAATGGTTCGCGACGAACACACCCTGCAAGCAAAGACCTACGCCAATCGCCTCCCACAAGATTTACACAACCACGAGTGCTTTGTCCTCGATCCCATGCTTGCTACCGGCGGAACGCTGATCTCTGCAATTCATTACTTAATTGATTTAGGCGCAACGGACATCACGATGATCTGCATCCTCTCTTCACCCGAAGGTGTCGCCGCGCTAGAGAAAGAGTTTGCAGGGACGAAAGCAAATCTAACTCTCGTTACAGCAGCTCTCGATGAAAAATTAAACGAGAAGGGCTACATCATTCCGGGCCTCGGCGATGCCGGCGACCGGCTTTACGGAGTTGTGTAATGGCATCAACCAGTCCCGGTTATGCAATAACAATTCGCGTTGAAGGTCCTCCTTCCGCGCAGCCAGTTGCCGAGATAACCGCTGCGATCACCGCAGCAGGTGCTTCAATCACCGCGCTTGATGTTGTCGAATCATTCATCGATCGAGTAACTGTAGATGTCTCTTGTGATGCACTGGACAGCGAACATGCTGAACGAATCAGCGCTGCAATCTCAGAAAATCCTTTGCTTACCGTTCGTAAAGTGAGTGATCGGACATTCTTATTGCACCTTGGTGGCAAGATCGAAGTCAATTCAAAAGTCCCCTTGAAAACTCGGGATGATTTGTCGCGCGCTTACACTCCCGGGGTAGCACGAATCTCTCAAGCGATTGCCGCCGACCCAGAAGATGCGCGCCGGTTAACTATCAAGCGAAATACCGTCGCAGTAGTTACAGACGGTTCCGCGGTTCTTGGTTTGGGCAACATCGGCCCAGAAGCTGCACTTCCGGTTATGGAAGGCAAGGCAGCGCTCTTCAAACGCTTCGCTGATGTCGACGCCTGGCCAGTATGCCTGGACACTCAAGATGTCGACGAGATCGTCCGCACAGTTCAGATCATCGCTCCGGTCTACGGCGGAATCAATCTTGAGGATATATCTGCTCCGCGCTGTTTTGAAGTTGAACGCCGATTGCGCGAGCTACTGGACATTCCAGTTTTTCACGACGACCAGCATGGAACAGCAATCGTTGTGCTCGCCGCGATGACAAATGCACTTAAATTTGTAAAAAAGAACCTTGCAGATAGCAAAATCGTCATGAGTGGTGCGGGAGCTGCAGGCACTGCAGTTGCTCGTCTTCTCGTTGCTAGTGGGGCAAAGAATATTATTGGCTTCGATAAAGACGGTCTGGTCTTCGAGAACAAACCCGGTGATGATGTTATGCGTACCTGGTTCGTCGATAATTGCAATCCCGGTGATTTCCGCGGTTCGCTCAGCGATGCCATGGTTGGAGCTGACATCTTTATCGGGGTGAGTGCACCAAACGTATTAACGGAATCCGATGTGGCTTCGATGGCACCGCGGTCTATCGTCTTTGCCCTGGCCAACCCCGAGCCAGAGATTGATCCCGTAATCGCACGCAAGTACGCCGCAGTTGTTGCAACAGGTCGCAGCGATCATCCGAACCAAATTAACAATGTGTTGGCCTTCCCTGGAATCTTCAGGGGCCTTCTAGATGGTCGGATCCATAAGATCACAGACAAGATGCTGGTAGCTGCTGCATACGCAATATCTGACTGCGTTAGTTCGGATCAGCTCAATGCAAATTTTATAGTCCCTAGCGTCTTCGATCCTCGGGTTGTAACATCCGTCGCAGCGGCGGTTCGGGCATCTGCCCATTAAACTTCCGCTCAAGTAAGTAGCCGATGTAACAAAGGGGTTCACGTGAGAAATTTTCCATCCACTTTTCTA
>CAIKID010000296.1 GCA_903827345.1 uncultured Actinomycetes bacterium
GAATTCAACTGGATCCATCTTTGCCACAATACTTCTAACTTTGTGAGTCACTTGAGCCGGCGTGTGAGATTCTGAATAGGCGATCGCCGTAGCTTCCAAATATTTAAGTTGATCTGGATCTATACCGCGACGCAGAAGTGCCGAACTCTCTTTAGCGATGACCGTCGCCTGGGCGCTTGAGATTTCGCCATTAGCTAGTGCGGTACATGTTGCAGGAAGATGTTGCGTCAAAACTCGGGCAACATCGATTCTGGACTGGGCTGTCACGGGGGCCAAGTTGAGTGCGCTGGCGATCTCTTCGCGTTGTGGATCATCCACATCCGAATAATTGCCTCGATCGGCAGTGGGTTCGGATCCCGCGACCGCGACGATCGCAATTTGCATCAGCGCTTGTAACCACCCACCCTGTCTTTCGAGGGCTGCCAGGTAGTCAACGCGACCAGAGGCGTTTAACGAATTGGGATCGATCTTGATGAGTTCGACGAGGACGTCGATGCCAGGAGTTTGCTTGAGCAAATCCTTTGTGCGCTCTTCGTTCATGAGTTAATTCTTGGGGAGGGGTCTGACAATCGCTTCGGAAAATTAGGAGATTCGAAAGGTTCTGTGGATAACGGAAATTCGGGAATGCGCATACCCCTTTTTGGGTTCTATACTTGTGTTAGTTGAATTTTCAATCACCAGAGATAGGCGTGTGCCATGCCAGCAGTAACAGTTAGCGACCTCACCGTCCTGCCTCGTGTGGCGGCTGACCCCCAGGGCAAGGTACGGCGCGTAAAGAGCGTTACAACGGCCCCACAAGGTTTTGAAGGGGAAGGCTTCCCCGTAAGACGCGCCTTCGCCGGAGTCGACATGGCCGACCTAGATCCATTCATCCACCTCGATCAAATGGGTGAAGTTGAATACGCACCTGGCGAACCAAAGGGAACCCCCTGGCATCCACACCGCGGATTTGAAACTGTTACTTACATTATTGATGGAATCTTTGACCACAAAGATAATCACGGTGGCGGCGGAACCATCACCAATGGCGACACTCAGTGGATGACTGCCGGCGCAGGAATTTTGCATATCGAAACTCCACCCGAGCACCTCGTTCTCAGCGGCGGTCTATTCCACGGGTTTCAACTCTGGGTAAATCTTCCGGCAGCGAAGAAATGGTCGCAGCCCGCTTATCAAGATATTCGCGCCAAAGATGTTTCACTTTTAACAACACCTGATGGTGGCGCACTGCTTCGTGTAATCGCAGGTGAAGTCGCCGGTCACGCCGGTCCCGGCTCGACGCAAACTCCAATCACAATGGTGCACGCGACACTTGCTCCCGGTGCAGAACTACGCCTGCCCTGGCGCGCTGATTACAACGCCCTGGTTTATACGCTCAACGGTCACGGCACAGTTGGCGAAGGAGCTCAACCCGTGAAGATGGGTCAGCTTGCGGTACTCGTCGACGGTTCAACTCTGGTAATTAGAGCCGATCAGTCTCAAGAGTCGCGTTCACCTTCCATGGATGTACTCATTCTCGGGGGAGAGCCAATCCGCGAAACAGTCGCCTGGATGGGCCCATTCGTCATGAATACCAAGGCCGAGGTAATTCAGGCCTTCGAAGATTTCCAGAAAGGTTTACTGGGAACCATTCCAGCGGAGCACGTTGCCCCTCCCAAGCCTGTAGATATCGCTGGGATTCATAACACTCCCAAGGAAGTTCAAGAAAGTTAATCTCCAAACGAAGTTCCACCCAACAGATTAGGAAAATCAGTGCCACAGTTATTCGATCCCATAGTTATTCGCGGCCTAGAAATTAAGAATCGTGCATGGGTTAGCCCAATGTGCCAGTACTGTGCAAAAGATGGAATCGTCGGTGAATGGCACCATGTTCACCTTGGTAGTTTTGCAAGCGGGGGAGCCGGTTTAATCATCGCTGAAGCTAGTGGCGTTGTTGCCGAAGGACGTATCTCCATCGGTTGCCCTGGACTCTATAACTAGGCACAGGTCGCCGCATGGACGCCCATCACAGAGTTTGCGCATTCAATGGGAGCCAAAATTGGAATCCAGTTGGCGCACGCTGTCAGAAAAGCCGGAACTGCCCTTCCCGGTTCTGATCACTTGATGGCAACCGCAGAAGAGGGTGGCTGGCAAGCAGTCGCGCCTAGCGCAATTGCA
>CAIKID010000297.1 GCA_903827345.1 uncultured Actinomycetes bacterium
CAACATCATGGTTAGCACTCACCACTGATCTTGGAATCATCCATCGCAAGTTGAAGGGCATCTACGGATACGCAATTCCACTTGGACCAGAGGAAGCACAAGCTGAGTTTAATATCTGGGCTGGCGGTAACGGCGGTTCTTATTACAACTATGCAACTAAGGCATGGGTTCTAGATTCACCTGCCAACATTGCTACTGCAACCTTCTTGAAGTCACTCACCACAAAGGGATACACCGAGCCAAATCCAGATAAGTGCGATCGCACAGCATGTGCTCAAGCGCTATTCGCAGCTGGCAAGGCTGTATTCATCAATGGTTCTGTCTTCCTCGGAAGTTGGCTTACAGCTAACGGTGGTTCAAAGATCAACGTTGGTACAGGTTCATTCGTTTCAAATACTGGCCACAAGCCAGTAACACTCGGTGTCCAGGATTACTTCACCGCTTATAGCAAGAACGGCAACCAGGCTTCAATTCAAAAGTGGATGGACTTCATCTACCAGCCTGCTAACTATGCAAAGTTCTTGGTAGCAGCTGGTGGATTTATTCCAGCAACTAAGTCTGCCGGCGTAAAGGCTGCATCAGATCCAGCACTTGCTCCATTCATCAAGTTGCTTCCAAACGCAGTCTTCTACCCAGGAGATATCGCTTCTTGGAACTCTGTAAAGGGCCAGATCCAGCAAGGAATTGGTCAAGCAGTAACCGGAGATCCTGCAAAGGTTCTCGGTCAGCTACAAACCGCAGCTGCTGCTGCTAAGTAACAAATAGAAGAGGTTGGGGGCTCGCAGTTAATGCGAGCCCCCAATATTATTGGTGAAATATTAAATGTATTAAGAAAGTAGGGATCTGTTGACCACCGTTCGCAAGCGTTACCGCATAGGAGCGCTCCCATGGATCGGTCCCGCAATGTTGGTGATCTTCTTGATGGTCCTTTATCCGGCCTACGAGATGGTCAAAACCTCATTTATGAGTATCGATGCCACTGGCACCTCCCATGGATTTACCGGATTGGCTAACTACCGCACCCTCTTTCGCAATCCCAATCTGATCGCCGTGCTCGAACGCACCGTTATCTGGACCATCTCTATCGTCGTGATAACGGTTCTCATCTCCCTACCTGTGGCTCAAATCTTGCATGCCAAGTTCCCGGGACGACGCTTTGTTCGCTACGCGCTCATTGTGCCTTGGGCCGCCTCGGTTGTTATGACATCAACCTCTTGGCTCTGGATTCTCAACGGCTACTACGGGGTTCTCAATCGCATTCTTATATCTTTAGGTTTAATTCAAGAACCGAAACAATTCTTGGGCTCGCAAACCCAATCTTTTACTTGGCTCATCGTTGTTGCAATCTTCGTATCGGTACCTTTTACCACTTACGTTGTTCTTGCTGGCCTTACAACCATTGGTGAAGATGTAATGGAAGCATCAACGGTTGATGGGGCTTCCGGATGGCAACGTTACAAGCACATCATCTTCCCATTACTTCGACCAGCTCTCCTTATCTCGATGGTTATTAATCTCATCAATGTCTTCAATTCATTTCCGATTATCTGGGTAATGACCACTGGCGGACCGGGTTATTCAACCGACACCACAACTACGCTGGCCTATAAAATTTCTTTCCGCAATGCCGATATCGCGCAATCGGCGTCGATGGCGACCATCAACTTTGGAATCATCTTGATCTTCATCGTCTTATTCCTCAAAGTGTCTCGCTGGAGGGATGATTCATAATGACCACTCAACTGAAAAAGAAACCCCGGAAGAAGATCACTGGGCGAAAGGTCACTTTAACAATCTCAGGATGGACTATTGCTCTCATCTTTCTCGCTCCATATATAGAGATGATGATTACTTCCGTTAAATCCGAATCTGAAATTCTCACCATCCCTACTACTTACCTTCCGCAACATTGGACCTGGTCTAACTACATCACCATTTGGAAGCAACTTCCTTTGGCGCAATACCTACGCACTAGCATCGTGGTGTCGCTATCGGCGACAATCTTGGTATTGTTCCTCGCGGTCCCGGCGGCCTACTACGTCGGACGCAATAAATTCAAAGGTCGGAACGCTTTCTTGCTCTTGGTGCTCATTACCCAGATGTTTTCTCCCACCTCACTTATCATCGGGATATTTCGAGAGATAATCAGATTTCACCTCGTTAATACCTGGATGGCGCTCATCTTGGTTTATGCCGCCTTTAACATGGCCTTCTCGATCTGGATTCTCTCCAGTTTCTTCGCCAGCATCCCTGTAGAAATTGAAGAGGCTGCCTGGATCGATGGAGCTTCGCGGATGCAGGCCCTACGGCAAATCATTCTGCCCATAGCACTACCCGGGTTGGTGACCGCCTTCATCTTCACATTTATCTCCGCTTGGAACGAGTTCGTCATAGCGTTAACCATCGAGAGTTCTCCGGCACATCAGCCTCTCACCGTGGGATTGGAATCGCTTATTGGTCAGTACCAGGTGCATTGGCAGTACCTCTTTACCGGTTCGCTCATCGCTATCGTTCCCGTCGTAATTCTCTTCGCGATGATCGAGAAGTACCTGGTGAGCGGCCTTACGGCTGGTAGCGTGAAGTGAGCCGCCAATCTAGGCTCAATGCGATCCTAGAGCTCTTGGTACGACAGGGCAGCCTGGAAGTTGATGAGGCGGCGCTCTCTTTACATGTTTCCTCTGCAACAATTCGTAGAGATTTCGATACCTTAGCTGAACAACAACTCCTCAATAGAACTCACGGCGGTGCCGTTGCAACGGGAGGTTCATTTAAGTTGCCGCTTACGTATCGCATCGCTCGACAAGAAGATGCGAAGAAGAGAATCGCTATCGTTGCGGCACAGATGGTCCAGCGCCATCAGGTTGTTGGACTCAATGGAGGAACAACTACCACGGAGATTGCCCGTGTTCTCGCCAAATCGCCAACCTTTGCACCTGGCTCTGCGGGTGATCCTCCATCGCTCACAATTGTTACCAATGCGCTCAACATTGCAACAGAATTAACGGTGCGCCATCATATTAAGATTGTTGTCACCGGAGGAGTAGCTCGTCCGCAGTCCTATGAGCTAACAGGACCGTATGCCGAACAAGTTCTCAACGATGTAGCCATTGATATTGCTTTTGTAGGAGTCGAAGGGTTAGATCCGAATGTGGGTGCAACTGCGCGTCACGAAGACGAGGCGAGGGTGAATCAACAGATTGCCGCCCGCGCTGCGCGAGTCATAATCGTCACCGATTCCTCAAAATTTGAGCGGAGCGCCTTCGCAATGATCCGAACTCGAGATCAGATCGACACTATTATCACCGACGAGGGTATATCCGAAAAAGCGACCACAATATTGGAAAGTGCTGGTGTGAAAATTGTCATCGCTTGAAATCGTATTAGGTGCAAATAAGTCAGGAACCGCTGTCGGTGCTTTCAACGTCATTCTCCTAGAACATGCTGAGGCGATTATTGCGGGTGCACAGAGCGCAAAACTTCCCGTCATATTACAAATTAGCCAGAATGCAGTGAAATATCATGGGGCTCTTGAGCCTATCTCCCTAGCGACTTTGGCATGTGCGGCAGCTGCGACTGTTCCAACCTCTGTTCACTTGGATCATGCCGAAGATACTGAATTGATTCGCAGAGCTTTAGATCTCGGCTATGACAGCATCATGTACGACGGATCCAAGTTAGATTTTGCGGAGAATGTGAAGACTTCTCAAGAGATGGCCAAGCTGGCACACTCTTATGGAGCGACGATTGAGGTAGAGCTCGGAGAGATTGGTGGAAAGGATGGAGTTCATGCTCCTGGAATTCGCACGAATCCCGCTGATGCTAAGTCGTTTGTAGATGAAACTGGAGTTGACCTACTAGCTGTAGCAGTGGGTTCTTCTCATGCCATGACCAGCCGCGATGCGCAATTAGATTTTGACTTAATCGCTCAAATTCACGAAGTGGTTGCCGTGCCCCTTGTTTTACATGGTTCTTCCGGGGTAAGTGATCCCGATTTACAGAGCGCGGTACGTTCCGGAATGAGAAAGATCAATATTGCCACTCACCTCAACCATGTCTTTAGCGATGCCGTCAGATCAATCCTCGCTGAGGATGCGAAGTTAGTAGATCCGCGAAAATACATCGGAGCTGCTCGCGCCGAAGTTGCCTCCGAGATAACTCGCCTGCTGAAACTTCTCAACTTGGCGTAGTTTCCTATTTTAGTCCGCGCACTCCATTTACAAGTCTTTCGATCTTCTCTGGATTACCGCTTGCAAGAGCTGCCGGGAGCAACTCATCTGGAAATCCCTGAAATGTCACGGGGCGTAAGAAACGGTAGATAGAGTCCGTGCCGACCGATGTCGTATGAGTAGACGAAGAAGGCCAAGGCCCACCATGGTTCTGCGCCGCCGAAACGGAAACTCCAGTGGGAGCACCATTGAGAATCAAGCGACCCGCAATTGCGCTGAGCGCCGTAACCAACTCTGGACGAATTTCTCCGCTACCTAGATGCAAGGTGGCGGTCAACTGTCCATCGGAATCTGCAATGATTTCCGCAAAATCTGACTCTTTGCATTTAACAACCACAGTAGTCGGACCAAAATGTTCGTGGCTAAATCCAGGATTCGCTTTATAAAGTTGGTAATCCAAGATAAAGATCGTTGGCTGAACTACAAAGCCATGATCAGGAATATTTCCGACAATTGTTTCAACCCCGGGAAGTTTAGAGAGTTCGGAGATCGCATTGTTATATCGCTCGCTGATGCCTTTGTTAAGTAAAGGTTGATTTCCAACGGTAAGCATTTTATTCTGCATCGCAGAAACGAATTGATCACTGTCTCCACCTAGAAAGATCAAACCTGGTTTTGTGCAGAACTGACCCGACCCTAAGTTAGCGGAATCAAATAGGCTCTCTCCCATCTCGCTCGCTTTTTCCTCGAGGGCGGCGGTGGTAACAAAGATGGGATTCAAACTTCCCATCTCAGCAAAGACGGGAATCGGCTTGGAGCGAGAGTGGCTTAAGTCCACGAGCAGTTGTCCCACGAGCGCAGAGCCAGTGAAGCCAATAGCGGCGATTTCATCAGCGAGGGCAATCCAGTGTGTGATTTCAGGGTTACGCCCTTGCACCATGGTGAAAATTTCTGGCGAGAGCCCCTGCAACTGAAGTGCGTTCTGAACTGCTTGGTAGGTGAGGACAGAGGTACCAGGGTGAGAAGGGTGAGCCTTGACAACGATGGTGCATCCGGCAGCGAGAGCAGATGCGCTATCCCCTCCAATTACCGAATAGGCAAATGGGAAATTTGATGCCCCGAAGACGGCAACTACCCCAATGGGGAGATTTACCTTGCGCATATCGGGACGAGCGGCCGGTTTGTAATCAGGATCCGCTAAATCGATGGTGGCGCCCAGATGCACTCCGGTTCGCACCATGGCGGCGAAGAGTTGGAGTTGCACAATTGTTCGAGAAATTTCGCCGTTAATTCGAGCTTCCGGTAAGCCTGTCTCTAAATGAGCTACGGATACCAGTTCGCCTCGCAGTTTTTCAACCTCTGCTGCGATCGCTTCGAGTAAGTCCGCGCGGGCAGAGAGCGAGAGCGCGGCGAATGACTCCTGCGCTCCGGCGGCCCGGGTAATCGTGGAGGTTACTTCGGCACGACTCTGCTCGGGGTATTCGGCCCCAAATGCGAGACCGTCGACAGGATTAACCGCTTGAAATGGATTAAATGACATACTCCAATCCTAGTACCCTTATCTATGTGAATAAGATTCCTGATCGGGCACCTGGTACCCAGTCACATGACATACCTAAGGGTGAAGCGCTATCAGAATTTATGTCTTTGGGGTGGGCAGATACCTCACTTCAAGGAGTTAAACCCGCTGATGTTGTGAAGTTTGCCGCAGTTCGCCGAGCCAAGATTTCAGCACTTTACCCCGGCGTGCGGCTTGTGATTCCGGCAGGAACATTCAAGGTGCGTAGCAACGACACTGACTATAAATTCCGCGTACACAGTGCTTATGCCTATTTCACAGGAATTTCCGCCAGCGACTGTGTCCCGGATTCGGTTTTGATACTCGAACCAACCGGAAAAGGTCATCAGGCACTTCTCTTCATTCATCCCCGCTCTCCCCGTAACACCAATGAGTTTCATTCAGATCGCAGGCATGGTGAATTTTGGGTTGGCCGCAGACTCTCTGCATCTGAAACCGAAGAACGATATGGAATCTCAGTTATTCACGTTGATAATCTCGCCGAGATGCTTAATGATGATATTGATACCCTGGCTATCCACCATGAAGATCCAGTTGTCGATGCGCTGGTTGAGGTTCGCAAGAAACGCGATGCGAAGTTGCTTTCCCAAATCTCAGAGCTGCGCTTGATCAAGGATCGCTATGAAATTGCAGAGATTCAGAAGGCGATCGATGTAACTATTCGCGGATTTAGTGACATGGTGCAGGCCCTTCCTGCGGCTGTCTCAGTTAGTCGTGGCGAGCGCATCATTGAATCGGCATTCTATGGAAGGGCGCGCCTGGAGGGTAATGATCTTGGTTATGAAACTATTGCAGCTGCAGGTTCACATGCCTGTGTTCTCCATTGGATGAAGAATGATGGCGATGTGATTCCGGGAGATTTAATCCTTATAGACGCCGGTGTCGAGGTCGAATCGATGTACACGGCTGACATTACGAGAACTATTCCAATAAATGGCAAATTCTCTCCAGCTCAGCGCAAGATCTACTCCATAGTTTACGCAGCGCAGCGAGCGGGTATTGAAGCAGTTAAGCCAGGAGCCCCGTGGAGCGCCTTTCATGATGCTGCGAGCGCTGTTTTGGCCAAGGGATTAGAAGAGTTAGGCGTTCTTCCCGTGAGCGCTGAAGAGTCGCTAGAGGAATACGCGGGTTTCCACCGTAGGTGGACCGTGCACAGCACTGGCCATATGTTGGGGTTGGATGTTCACGACTGCGCTCAAGCTCGCAAGGAGAGTTATCGCGAAGGTCCCCTCGAAGCGGGGATGGTTCTTACGGTCGAACCTGGGCTCTATATTCAGCCTGATGATCTACTCTTCCCAGCGGAATATCGCGGCATCGGAGTACGCATCGAAGATGATGTATTAGTTACCAAGACAGGCGTGCAAGTTTTAAGTCGCGCGCTACCTAGCCATCCAGATGAGGTAGAAGTTTGGGTTGCTAACCTGCTTCGCTAAATCGCATTTCCTACAGCCGCAGCTGCGACTCCGAGTACAAGCGTCAAGATGAGATAGCGCCAGGCGACTGCATGCTTTCTCGACTTAAAGAGGTCATGAATTTCTAAAGCAAAAGCCGACCATGTGGTAAATGCTCCAGCAAATCCGGTACCAAAGAGAAATCCAATATTTGCGGAGCGATGGACTGTGATACCGAGGATAAATGAACCGAGGACGTTAATCAAAAGGGTTTCTAAAGGTATTAAATTGATTCGTGCTTTCCGCATATTTTTATCAATGAAATAGCGAAGTGGTGCACCTACTCCTGCTCCTAGCGAAATCAGCAGTACCCTCATTTTCTTGACCAGCGCGCATCGAGAAATTGGTTCGTTGCAAAGACCAGGATAAAAGTCCCGATAAGCGAAGCAAGCGCATACGTAATGAGCCCATGAATGTTATGGGAGTTGAGATCTTGGTCAATTGTGACGGCAAAGGCTGAATACGTCGTAAACCCGCCGCAAAATCCCGTTCCAAGAGCAGGTCGCCACCACCAGCGTGGATTCTCATGATGACGCGTATAAATCACAATTACGGTTAGTAAAACAGCACCGATGTAGTTAACGGTAAGTGTGGCCCATGGAAAGCCTGGATTAACGATGAGCAATGATGCACCCCACCTAGCGAGAGAACCTAGGATCCCGCCGAGTGATACGACAGAGAGTTGCTTTACTTCCAATTGCGTTTGGAAGTTAAGCGAGATCCTGCGCCCGAAACCAAGCTGATGATGACAGAGGCAAATACCGCGGACCAGAAAGAAGAGATTGTCAGTCTCTTGGTGATATGCGTCGTCACTTCCAGCATCGCGGCATTGATGACAATCAAAAAGAGTCCAGCGCTAAGAATGACTGCGGGTAGGGTCATCAACTTAAGGAATGAGCCCAAGAAGGTATTGATTAAAGAGAAAATAAGGGCAACCAAGAGATACGACCAGGCGCCCCCGTGGACCTTAATTCCTGGAACTAATCCTGTAGCCGCCCATACGGCGAGGGCCAATACTCCCCAACGAACAAATATCCTCATGCTTAAAGGATACCGTCTCTCTTTCTGATAACCGAGCCTAACCAGCGAAGTGGGTCGTACTTAACGTCTACAACGCGCTCTTTCATCGGGATAATCGCATTGTCGGTAATTCGGATGTGTTCAGGGCAGACCTCAGTACAACACTTGGTGATGTTGCACATTCCAAGGCCGTGCTCAGTTTGTGCAGTCTGTTTACGGTTTCGTAGCGTATCGAGCGGATGCATATCTAACTCGGCGATGCGAATAAAGAATCTAGGGCCAGCGAAGGATTTCTTATTCTCCTCATGGTCGCGGATAACGTGGCAGGTATCTTGGCATAAGAAGCATTCAATGCACTTACGAAATTCCTGGGAGCGCTCTACATCCACTTGCTGCATGCGAGCCTCGCCCGGCTTGAGATCTACTGGGTGCTCATAAGCCCGAACTTCCAACGCCTTCCTATAATTAAATGACACATCAGTGACGAGATCTTTAATTACGGGGAAGGCGCGCAAAGGGGTAATGGTGATAACTTCGTCATCGCCATAAGCAGAAATCTGTGTCATACATGCTAGTCGCGGTTTTCCGTTGATCTCCATAGAGCAGGAACCACATTTACCGGCTTTGCAATTCCAGCGAACTGCTAAGTCGCCCATTTGAGTTGCTTGAACGCGATGGATGATGTCGAGAACTACCTCGCCGTTATTTCCCTCAACGGTGACATCCTGTAAGGCGCCATCTTCATCGTTACCGCGCCAAATACGAAGTTTCAGTGTGCGCGCCATTAGTTTGATCCGCCTTTCGAAATTTCCTGCGGGGTCATGTACTTCTCTAGTTCGTGAACATCAAAGAGGGCGAAGAGCTCTTTTGGTAGTACTGGTAGTGGCTGCGCTTTGATGTTGACCTTCAAACCATCAAAACTGGAGATGTGATTGACCTGACGCCAAGTGGGATTCATCCCAGGGAAGTCATCGCGAGTATGTCCACCACGAGACTCTTCCCGAAGCAGCGCTGATTTCGCGGTACTTTCTGCAACGAGCAACATGTTGTCGAGATCGAATGCCAAGTGGAATCCAGGATTGAACATGCGATCGCCAGTAACTGAGATGTTGGCGCTGCGCTTTCGGATGTCGGCAATCTTTGCAATCGCCTCCGCAAGTTCGGTTTTGGTACGAATAATTCCAACCAAGTTATGCGTAATCTCTTGTAGCTCTTGGTGAAGTGAATAGGCATTTTCGCCGCCAGTCCTTGTGAAAGGGGCTGCAATTCTTGTGGCTGCCTTCTCAATGGTCGAATCAGTAACGGGATTTGTTCCATGTGATTTCACATAAGCGACAGCACCCATGCCAGCACGACGACCAAAGACCAAGAGATCGGTAAGGGAATTTCCGCCAAGGCGATTTGAGCCATGCATTCCGCCGGCAACTTCACCTGCGGCAAATAGGCCATCTACTCCAACGGCAGCAGCTGTATCAGGATTAACCTCAACGCCTCCCATTACATAGTGGCAGGTAGGACCAACTTCCATTGCCTCTTTAGTGATATCTACACCAGCTAGTTCGTAGAACTGGTGCCACATAGATGGAAGGCGCTTCTTAATAATTTCGGCAGATAGGCGCTTAGAGACATCGAGGAAAACTCCGCCATGCTCTGTTCCGCGTCCTGCTTTAACTTCAGAGTTAATAGCACGCGCAACTTCATCCCGCGGAAGAAGTTCTGGGGGACGGCGATTGTTATCTTGATCGATATACCAACGATCGGCCTCTTCGACGTTGTCCGCATACTGATTCTTAAAAACATCTGGAATGTACTTGAACATAAAGCGTTCGCCCAAGCTATTGGTCAAGATTCCACCTTCACCGCGTACAGACTCGGTGACGAGGATTCCTTTAACCGAGAGCGGCCAGACCATTCCCGTTGGGTGGAATTGCAAGAATTCCATATCAACTAAATTGGCACCTGATTTAAGTGCGAGCGCATGGCCATCGCCAGTGCCCTCCCAAGAGTTTGACGTGATCTTAAATGTCTTTCCGACGCCACCTGTAGCAATAACAACGGCTGGGGCTTCAAAGAGTACTTCCACGCCATTTTCACGGCGGTATCCGTAGGCACCTGCAACTTTGCCATTTTCCTTGAGAATTTCGGTAATCGTTACTTCCGCAAATACTCGTATATTCGTTTCGGGATTACCCGTCTCACGAGCATCTATCTGCTGCAGCGCAACAATGCGTTGCTGCATGGTACGAATTAATTCCAGACCAGTGCGATCACCGACGTGCGCCAAGCGAGGATATTCGTGTCCTCCGAAGTTGCGCTGCGAAATCTTGCCCTCTTTGGTGCGATCAAAGAGCGCGCCCCAAGTTTCTAGCTCCCAAATGCGATCTGGCGCCTCTTTGGCATGTAGCTCTGCCATCCGATAATGATTGAGGAACTTGCCACCGCGCATAGTGTCCCGAAAATGCACCATCCAGTTGTCTTTATCATTCACGTTACCCATAGAAGCGGCAGCGCCACCTTCAGCCATAACGGTATGAGCTTTACCGAATAATGACTTACAAACGATCGCTACCGTGAGACCGGCTTCACGGGCTTCAACTGCAGCACGCAGCCCCGCTCCACCCGCACCGATAACGACGATGTCATATTTATGACGTTCAAGATTTTGAGTCATGGTCAGCGCCTTTAGAAGAAGTAGAGGTTGCGAATGGAGTGACCAGATACCTGGCGGACATAGAGATCAGCGAGTGCAACACCAAAGAGGGAGATCCAGGCAAAATTCTGATGTTTGTGGTTCAAGATTGAAACCCACGTCCATAACTTGTAGCGAACTGGGTGCTTGGAGAAGTTACGAAGTCGACCGCCGACCGTATGGCGGCAGGTGTGACAAGAGAGTGAGTAGAGCCAGAGGAAAGTCGCATTGGCAAGGAGAACAAGTGTGCCAACGGACATGTGGCCCCATTGACCCTTCTCATTTCTAAAAGCTCCTATGGCATCGATGCTAAGGAAGACGTTGAGAACGAGGCCAGCATAAAAGGCGTAGCGGTGACCGTTCTGCAAAATGAGTGGGGCGCGTGTTTCTCCTGTGTACTTTGCATGGGGTTCTGCAACTGCACATGCAGGTGGTGACATCCAAAAGGAGCGGTAGTAAGCCTTACGGTAGTAATAGCAGGTAAGTCGGAAGGCGAGCGGGAAGATCAAGATGAAGAGCGATGGTGACACTGTCATTCCGAAGATGTGATACGTCCCGAAGATTGTGCCAACGAAGGATGGTGAATCTTTGACGCAATCAGTAGAGAGGCATGGAGAATAGAAAGGAGAGATCAACGGTTGGGCAAAGTACTTTCCATTTTCAAAGGCGCGAAAGGTCGCGTAGACAATGAATGAGAAGAGCACGACGAAGGTGACGAAGGGGGTAAGCCACCACTTGTCGGTACGCAGCGTGCGAGCAGATAATTTTGCTCGTCCCTCGGAGAAGACGCCGGTGCCTGGGGTATCAATTGCCATGGGAGAAGTTTCGTCCCCGAGCCCCTTTAACGCTAGGCAAGGTCCGACCTTCTAGGCGTGAAATCGCACACAAGTCCAAGAACTTCTGTTGAGTCTGGCGGAGGGCGTGGGATTTGAACCCACGAAGGTTTCCCTTGCCGGTTTTCAAGACCGGTGCACTCGGCCGCTATGCGAGCCCTCCGTGGCCAAACTTAGTGGCAGACCTAGGGTGCGGCAAAATCGCCATTTTTTACTCAGGTAAGGTGAGGAGCCCCTCAATAACTATTGCAACGCCGTCCATATGGTGAGGTTCAGCGACAAACTTTGCGTGCTTAGGGCCATCGATATGCCCATCGGCCATTGCCCACGATCGATCCGCCCATTTAAGCATTGAGAAGTCATTGGGATTATCTCCAAATGTCACAACATCCTTTGATGTAAACCCTAAACGCGCCGTAAGTTTCGCGAGTGTTTCTCCTTTGCTAACACCGAGAGCAGAAATCTCTAAAAGTGCCTCACTGGCATTTGAGTGAGTAATAGTGACGAGATCTCCGACTTCACGTAAAGCTATCTCTAAGAGCTCATCGGATGTAAATTCGTAATCGGAGCAGCGCGCTAACATTTTAAAGGCGGGTTTCAGTAATTTCTCTTCGATTCGCATAACTGGCGCCATATCGATTCCAACATCCCAGCGGGGGATGTATGCGTTTTCGTGGTGGAAATCTTCTCCACATTCGGTAGCAAATGAGATAGATGGAACCGCGGCGCGCATTCGTTTAACGAATTCGAATTGATTTTCTAGCGGTATCAACCATTCTTCAATTACTTCCTCTTTCATCAGGTCGTAGTGCATCGCTCCATTGGCGCAGATGGCATTGCCAAACCCAAAGGCATCTTTAATTTCACGCATCCAGCGTGGAGGCCTACCAGTTACAAAGAAGATTTCTATTCCAGCTTCGCGTGCGGCGATGAAGGCTTCGACAGTGCGTGTGGTGATTCGCTCGTATGATGAGACGATCGTGCCATCTAAATCTGTTGCAATAACTTTAGGTTTATTGCCAGTTATGCCGGAAGTAATTGGTCGACTCCTAAGAAGGGGCGAAGAGCGGCAGGGACAATAACCGATCCATCTGCTTGTTGATGATTTTCTAAAATTGCAACAATCATGCGAGGAATGGCAACCAGCGTTCCATTAAGGGTTGCAACAGGCTTTGTGACTTCTCCATCACGATATCGAATATTCAAACGGCGAGCCTGAAATTCAGTGCAGTTAGATGTGCTCGTCACTTCGCGATAAGCGTTCTGGGTGGGAATCCAAGCCTCAATATCGAATTTGCGGATCGCGCTAGCTCCAAGATCGCCGGAGGCAACATCGATAACGCGGTAGGGAATCTCCATTGCATCCAAGAAATCTTTCTCCCATTGCAATAACTTCTTATGTTCGGCGAGCGCATCTTTAGGCTCGCAGAAGATAAACATTTCTACCTTATCGAATTGGTGCACTCGTATGATGCCGCGGGTATCTTTCCCGTATGTTCCCGCTTCGCGACGAAAACATGTCGAGTACCCGGCATAGCGCAATGGCAACCCATCAATGACTTCATCCATGTGATACGCAGCCAGAGGTACTTCGCTGGTACCGACGAGATACACATCATCCTCTTCGAGATGATAAACATTCTCTGCTGCTTGACCTAAAAATCCCGTGCCTTCCATCGCTGGTGGATTCACCAAGACGGGAGGAATGACGGGGATAAACCCCGCTTTTGTGGCGGAAGAGATTGCGTAATTGACGAGTGCAAATTCCAGGAGCGCGCCCACGCCAGTTAGGTAATAGGAGCGCGAACCTGCGACCTTAGCGCCGCGTTCGGTATCAATAGCTTTAAGAATTTTCCCTAGTTCCACATGATCTTTTGGTTCAAATCCTGCGGTAGAGAAATCACGTGGTGTGCCGACATGTTCGAGAACTACGAAGTCAGCCTCTCCTCCAACTGGTGCCTCCGGACTAATGAGATTGTGGATCTGTAGCAAGGCAGCATTTGCAGCGGCTTCAGCAACGGCGCGAGCAGCATCTGCCTCTTTAACTTGTGCCGAGAGCGCCTTTGCACTCTCAAGCAGCTTGCTTTTCTCATCGCCTTTAGCAGCACCCACAGATTTTGAAAGTACGTTCTGTTCTGCTCGAAGTGTTTCAAAGATTGTGATCGCGCTGCGCCGTGTTTCATCCAAAGCTAATAGTTGGTCAACGATCTCGATGCTCTCGCCGCGAACTTTCTGGGATTGGCGGACGCGTTCTGGATCCTCACGAAGTATTTTTAAATCTATCACTGGACTAGCCTACCGATTCGCCGCACGAGGGTATGAACCTAGAACGCGAATATCATCGCAGATTAAGCGTAAACCAATAATTGAACGGGCAACCGCTGCGTCGCTCTGGTGCCCTTCTACATCAATGATGAAGTGGTAATGCCCTAGTTCACGGCCAGTTGGACGGCTCTGAATAAAAGAGAGGTTGACATCATTTTTAGCGAATTCAGTCAGTATCTCTAGGAGCGCTCCAGCATGATCAATATCTATATACGCAACTAGCGAGGTTCGATCTCTGCCAGTGGGAGATGGAATCACTCCAGGTTTGCGGGCTAAGACAAAACGCGTAACGGCCGCTTCGTTGTCGCCGATATTCTCCGCAATTATGGTGAGGCCATACTTATTAGCCGCAATTTTCGCGGCAATTGCGCCATCCCAATTGCCATCCTTTAACCCCTCGGCGGCGGCGGCAGTGGAGGGTGTGGTGATGACCTCAGCGCCGGGATACTCCCTCGCGATAAATATTCGGCATTGAGATTCCGCATGCGGGTGGGTAGCGATTCGCGAGATTGCCTTGGCCGCATGTTCAGGAAGGGTCATCAAAGCAAAGCTCACTGGGATCGTGGTTTCGGCGACAATTTCAAGGGCCGAGCCATTAGCCAGTTCATCCAAAGTCCGGGCAACAACCCCTTCAACTGAGTTTTCGATGGGGACCAATGCAAATTCTGCTTGATCCGCGCGAACTGCATCTAAAGCGGCGGTCACATTGGAGTAAGGAATCAACTGATCTGAATCTGAGGTAATGCCAATCAAGGCTGCCTCGGTAAATGTTCCAGAGGGTCCTAGGTAGGCATATGTACTCACCTGCGAACTCTACCTAAGTGAGATGAGTGCCCGAGAGGGGATTTGAACCCCTACACCCCTACGAGTACACGAACCTGAATCGTGCGCGTCTGCCGTTCCGCCACTCGGGCTTACTTATAAGAGGTTATCACCGTTAGGCTAAAACTATGAATCGCTCATTCAAGGTTATTGCTCGAAGTGAGCTTGGCCTGCTGAGAGATGGAAACGAGGATTCAGCCCTGATCTCACCGCGGTTGGTAGCGGTTGCTGACGGGATGGGCGGTCACGCCGGAGGCGAAGTTGCCTCCAAAATTGCGATTACCTCTGTGAAAGATTTGAGTGAAGTTTTAAATGATACTGGCCTGGATTTGGAATCACGTGAAGATCTGCTCCTCAACATCTCCTTTTCAATCGATCATGAAATTGCAGAAGTAGCTAGGGATGATCGCAGCTTGCAAGGCATGGGTACAACTCTGACTGCCCTCCACTTGAATGGAGATCGAGTTGAATTACTTCACATTGGTGATTCGCGCTGCTACCAATGGAACGGTAAGAAACTGGTGCAGTTAAGTTACGACCACACGGTCATGCAGGAGTTATTAGATCAAGGTCGGCTAACTGCCGAAGAGGTAATTAATCATCCGCAAAGGTCCCTTCTGACCCAAGCGCTGATCGGCGATTCTGGCATCGATCCAATACTTAACCTCTTCGAAGCGAAGGTGGGCGATCAATTTCTTCTCTGTAGTGATGGTTTAAGTTCGGTCCTCTCTGATCATGAAATTGTAGACATCATTAAAAAGTCCGACCCAACTGAAGTGGTTAATCAATTGATTGCTGCGGTCCTAGAAAAGGGTGCGCCAGATAATGTGACGATCCTCTGGGCGGAGATCGTGGAAACTCAAGACGAAACACCTACTCAATTGCTTGGGGCGGCGCGCATATGAACAAGAAGATTTTTAATAGTCGCTACGAAATCGGAGCCATGATTGGTACCGGTGGCATGGCCGATGTTTATATCGCTGAAGATCTACGCTTGCACCGTAAAGTTGCGGTAAAGATTCTGCGCAGTGATTTGGCGCGTGATCCCGCATTTGTCGCTCGTTTTAAAAAGGAAGCACTCGCTGCTGGAGGTTTGAATAATCCAGGCATCGTTGCGGTCTTTGACTCGGGCGAGGATGGTCCAAATTCGTATATCGTGATGGAACTCGTTAAAGGACATACATTGCGCCACGTTCTGCAATCAGATGCAGAGATCTCGCAAGATGAAGCGGTAGAGATCGTCGCTGAAATTCTGGAAGCGCTCGAATACTCTCACGAACAAGGAATTATTCATCGGGATATCAAGCCGGGAAATATTATGATCACCGACTCCGGCAAGGTCAAGGTGATGGATTTCGGTATCGCCCGCGCGCTAGACGATATCGGCGCAACAATGACAAATACATGGAACGTTGTCGGTACAGCGCAATATTTATCTCCTGAGCAAGCCACAGGAGAATATGCCGACGCCAGGAGTGACATCTATTCGGTCGGATGTTTGATGTATGAATTGTTAGTTGGAAGACCGCCTTTTATTGGCGATACCCCAGTTTCGATCGCTTTCCAACATGTATCGGCTCCACTACCGGCGCCTTCTGATATCAACCCTGATATCGACCAAAATCTAGAGACAATTATTCAGGTCGCTCTTCATAAGGATCCCAACGATCGCTACCAAGATGCTGGGGCGATGTTGGAGGATCTGCGGCGTGCCATGCGCGGGGAGCAGGTAACAACAAAGATTCGACGCACCAAATCCAAGCGCCGCTTCTTCTTACTCGGTGGGGTGGCAGTCGCTGTTGCACTAATCGCGGGATCGACGTACTTTACAACCGCCAATAAGGTGATCGCTCCTAGCTTGCAGGTTCCCAATGTTGTGGGTTTGACAGAGGCGCAAGCGCGAGCCTTACTTCCAGACTTCACAATCAATATTCAAGATGGGCCATCATCTACGATTCCAAAAGGTCGCATCGCCAGTCAATTACCACTCGCTGATTCCAAGGTTATCCCGGGGAGCAGCATCACGCTTACGGAATCAAGCGGCGCTGGAAATACCGCTATCCCTATTAATTTAGTGGGTTTGTCTCTTTCTGACGCGAGAAGTTCTCTTACAGCCGCAGGTCTACTCGTTGCACAAACCATACCGACAGATTCAAATCAAGCTCCTGGAACGGTGCTGGGTGTTAATCCATCTCCAGGAAGTATCTTGCCCGCCGGAGCCGGGGTCGTACTACAAATTGCTAGCGGAAGTTTGCAAGTTCCTAACTTGGTGGGGCTGAGTGAGGTCCAAGCGATTACCACCTTGACTCAAGCAGGGTTTTTGGTTCGCACTGCAACTGCATATGATGCAACTCAAGGTGATCAAATTATTTTAGCCCAGGCACCTATCGCGGGGACTACTCAGAGTATTGGTTCTGCAGTAACGATTACAGTTAATACGCAACCAACTAATTAGTTAGAATTCGTTTACGCTCGATTAACCACTGGCGAGAGTCCTTCGGAGCGAGCGCGAGCGCCAAGATCTCCGCAACGTTCCAGCCAATTGCCGAGCATCTGATGACCGTGCTCTGTCAACACCGACTCTGGATGAAATTGCACTCCAGATATTGGAAGAGTTTTATGTTCGATCGCCATAACCACTCCTGAATCTGTCTGCCCAGTAACTTCTAGTTCATCGGAGAGAGTTCCTAGTTCTATCGCAAGTGAGTGGTACCGTGTTGCAACAAATGGGGATGGGATATCTACTAACAATCCCCTATTTTTATGGTGAACCATTGAAGTTTTACCGTGCAACAATTCTGGAGCTCTTGAGACGGTCGCTCCAAATGCGACGCCAATAGCCTGATGCCCTAAACAGACTCCAAGGAGTGGAATCTTCTTTGCGGCGGCATATTTAACGAGCTCGATGCTCTGCCCCGCTGCCTCCGGAGTCCCAGGGCCAGGAGAGATCAAAATTCCATCGAAGCTATCTAAAGTTGCGAAATCGACCTCATCGTTCCGGCGCACGGTTACATCCGCGCCTAATTGGCCCAAATACTGGACTAAGTTATAGACGAATGAATCGTAATTATCGACGACGAGCACTCTGGTCATGGGCTAAGGCTATCGACTGTAATGATCGTGACATTTTTATTTTTGGTGTACCTTTTACTCATGCCTAAATCGCACGGTCGTAAGAAGGATCCGGTCTACATTCCGGATGAGGTTGCCCAAAAGGCTCCACTTCCCACTGAGAGCCCAAAATGGCTCGCTCCTCTGATGCTCGCTGGCTTCCTGGCTGGCCTGGTCTGGATCGTCACGTACTACGTGAGCAACACCAACTACCCAATCCCGCATCTGGGCGCTTGGAATATGGTTATCGGCTTCGGTTTTATCGCTGGGGGATTCACCCTGGCGACAAAATGGCGTTAATTTCCTCCATCTAATTACACCTCTGTAATTCTCCACACCGTGGATAAACCCTGTGGAAAACTTCGGCTATTTCTCAGGAAACCCTCAGCCAATGGGAGAATCCTCTCTCCTGTGCCCCTCGTTGGGGATCTAGACGCGCATACGTGGAGGATCAGGACATGACCGCACTAAAAGAGAGAGTTACCGTGGCAGATACCCAGACCAGCAATTTGCAGAGAATTCTCGTAGTCGATGATGAGAGTTCCATTAGCGAACTTATTGCGACCAGCCTGCGTTTTGTGGGTTTTGATGTCCGCACCGCAGCTACTGGATCACAGGCCCTAACAATTGCCGAAGAATTCAAGCCCCACGCTCTCATCCTCGATGTGATGCTGCCGGACCAAGATGGCTTTGAAGTCTGCCGCCAACTGCGCTCCGAAGGTCACAGCGTCGGCGTCCTCTTCCTTACCGCCAAAGATACCGTCGATGACAAGATCGCTGGTCTCACCATCGGTGGAGATGATTACGTAACCAAGCCCTTCTCACTCGAAGAGTTAGTTGCACGCCTGCGCGCGTTACTACGTCGTATTGGTGCAGTTGAAGCAACCGTCGATGAAGAGAAGGTCCGCTTCGCAGATCTCGAGCTCGATGAAGCAACTCATGAGGTTCGTCGCGCTGGACATTTGATTGATCTCTCGCCAACCGAGTTCCTCCTTCTACGTTATTTGATGATTAACGCCGATCGTGTCGTCAGCAAATCTCAGATCCTCGATCACGTCTGGCAGTATGACTTCCGTGGTGATGCTGGAATCGTTGAAACGTACGTCTCCTATCTGCGCAAAAAGATCGATATCTATGAGCCTGCCCTTATTCACACTGTGCGTGGCGTCGGCTACCGAATGCGTATTCCTGCCGGAAACTAAGATAATTCTTCAATGAAGAAGAAAGTCCCCAGCTTTACTCATTGGAGCTTGCGCAACCGGTTATTGCTGGCGACTGTTGTTGTTGCCGCAATCGGGCTAGGCGCCTCTGATTTTGCGGCCAATACGGAGCTGCGTGGATTTCTTATTCGACAGGTTGATTCACAACTCATCAGCGTTGCCGACGGATCAATCACACGTTTAGTGCGGGCTGGAATCGCGCCAAACAATGACGATGCAACAAACGGCTCAACAACTACTCCTTTCCGTGCGGTGAGCCCACTGCGCGGAGTTCCTAGTGCTACCTCACTTACGCTCTTAGATGCGAGCGGTGCTGTTTTAGGAGAAGTTGGCGGAGATATATCCACTGGAGGCTCCCCCGCGACTTTTAGTGGAATGACGTTAGCTCAGGTCGCCGCTACAAAGGGCAAGGCATTCACAGTTCACACTGAAAATCCACGGACATCTACGCGCGCAGTAGCTTATGTACTGCCATCAAATTTAGGCTCCGTTGTCATTTCGGTATCGCTTAATAGCGTGGAGAGAACCCTCCACGAGCTAAGTCTCTTATTTCTTCTCATCAGCCTGGCAGTTCTCTTCATAATCGGAGTGATTTCACGTTGGTTGATCACGCTCAACCTCAAACCACTCCTCGAAGTCGAAGTTATCGCAGCCGCAATTGCTGATGGCGACCTCTCCGCCCGCCTACCAGAAATACAACCAACCACAGAGATTGGTCGACTCACCAAATCTCTCAACACCATGTTGAGCAGAATTGAAGAATCCTTCGAGCAGAAGAATGCCTCGGAATCAAAGTTGCGTCGCTTCGTTGCAGATGCTTCTCACGAACTTCGCACACCGCTTACTGCAATACGCGGTTTCGCGGAGCTGCATCGCCAAGGTGCGGTAACTGGCGAAGAGAAGACCAAGGAGTTGGTCGGAAGAATTGAGAAAGAGTCGATACGTATGGGATCACTCGTTGAAGATCTCCTCTTGCTAGCCCGTATGGATGAAGCGAGACCACATATCCTTGAACCGGTTGATCTCACTCATCTTATTGAAGAGAGCGTCGCATCTGCACTTGCTGCCGGGCCAGACCATCCGATTGCAATTGATGTTCCCGCAGACCTCTACATACTTGGCGACAACAAGAGGATCCATCAAGCGTTAGCTAATTTATTGATAAATGCTCGCACGCACACGCCTAGCGGTACATCGATCAAAATAACCGCTACTTCCAACGATCTTGAAACTACCGTTGCTGTAATGGATTCTGGGCCAGGGCTATCTGAAAGTGATCAGACGCGAATCTTTGAACGTTTCTTCCGAGTAGATCCATCACGTGCGCGTCATGCTGGCGAGGGCAGTGGCCTCGGGCTATCAATCGTTGACGCTGTTATGAAAGCTCATAGCGGCTCTGTAACTGTCGAATCGGAGCAGGGCAAAGGTGCAACCTTTACCCTGCACTTCCCAATTAATTCTGAAGCTTAAAAGTAAATGATCCGGTCACAATGTGGCCGTCCTGAGCTGAGACGCGATAACTGACTTTATATGTGCCAGTTACGGGAGTGACATGAGCAAGTGGCGCAGTGAGGATGGCTCCTTTTGCAAAGTTCACACTCGTTGTCAACAAGACATTATTTGGGTTTGTGACTACTACCTTATTGATGGCGTGCTTTCCGAGTGTCAGTAGCGGTTCGGCAAATTTCAAAGTTATTTTGGCAGGCAAGACCTTGATAGTTGAGCCCTTGCTTGGATTTGAAGAGATCAAGACGGTGTGAGCGAAAGCAGTCGTAACTCCAGTAACTAAAAGCGAAAGAGCGAGAAGCCCAACAGTTACTCTCTTCACTACTTTCCGATTTTTATTTTGAAAATCTCATTGAGTGCACCGTAAACAGCGCTCGTTGACCAGAAAGGTTGCTCGGGCTTTACCAAGTTACTCTTTCCGTTGCTGGAGAGGTAGGTATACAACTTCGACGGCACAATATTTTTAGCTTTTGGGTTGGTTACGGCTGGAGATCCCAAGTCGAGCCAGCGCCAATGTAGATCGGGTCCAATAATGACAATCACATCAGCATGATTGACGTCATAAGTGATCTGCTTTCCCGTCATCCAATCAATAACTCCCTTTTCGGAAGGCACCACCTTTGTGTAGGCGCCAAACCATGACCACAAAGTGTTTACACCTTTTACTGATCCAGTCGCCACTGTCCAACTCGGATCATTGAAGAGCGCTTGATAACTCTTAAGGCGCGCTGGAGTATCGCGCTTTGGATCTACTGTAAGTTCCAAACTCATCATCGACTCCGTGAGTTTGGCCTGCGAAATAGCATCTCCAATTTCGCGCATATTTATGCTTGTCATAGGACAGATCTCGTTGCAGAGAGTTAAGAAGTCGGTTAATACAACCGTCTTACCTTTAAGAGAGGCAAGAGTGAAATTCTTTCCGCTGGAATCGGTAAGGGGGATAGACAGTATCTCTGTGGGGATTGGGACGTTGAGTACCGTTCCGCCAGCCTTCGCTGCATGCCCCACAAGTGGCGGGGTGCTGGCACCATAACTAGGAGTTGCGATAGCGATTCCGGCGACTAGAGCGAGCACCGGAAAGAGCTTTTTCACTATGCGTTTCCTTCCATTGCCTTGAGAGTTGCGATTCTAGCAGCCAATGGTGGGTGAGTCGAGAAGAGTTTTGAGGTCTTGCTGTCATCGAGCGGAGATTCAATCCAGATATGTGCAACCGCGGTAGATCTTTGATGGACAACGGTGCTATCAGAGGCCAAGACCTCTAAGGCGCGACGCAACCCTGTTGGGTTTCGCGTAAATGCCACCGCGGTGACATCAGCTAGCGCTTCGCGCTTCCGAGAGATTGCCAAACGCAGCAAGACCGCTGCAAGGGGCGCGAGAATAAGAACAACTAAAGAGGCGATCAAAGCCAACGGGTTCTGGTCGTTATTATTGTTGTCACGGCGATTTCCGCCACCAAAGATCATCATGCGCAACATGAAATCACTCAGTAGCGCGAGCGCTCCTGCAGTCGTTGCAGCAATAGCAGAAACTAAGGTGTCGCGATTAGCTACGTGCGCCATCTCGTGGGCAGTCACTCCCTGAAGTTCTTCACGATCCATAACGCGCAGAATCCCGGTTGTGAAGGCAATCACCGCATGATCTGGGTTGCGGCCAGTGGCGAAAGCATTGGGAGCGCTATCCTCAACGATAGCGATCTTCGGTACGGGCAATCCCGCCGCAATGCAGACCTCTGTAACTAAGTCATATATCTGCTTGTTATCAGCCTCGGTGACGATCTTCGCCCCGGTCATGGTGAGAACAATTTTGTCAGAGGTCCAATAAGAACCCCAGACCGAGAGCAGCGCAATACCCACTGCAAAGGGAACTACCCCTATTCCGGTATTGCCGAAGTAAGTCATGAGCGCCCAAATAACGACTCCAACAAGTAGAGCCATCCCGAAGAGGAGTTCGGTCGACTTTATCTTGTTAGCTGATTGAAGTTTGCGAAAATCCATAGTTAGAACTTGACCTGCGGCGCCTTGCGATCTTGCGGATCATCGACTTCGTAAAATGGC
>CAIKID010000298.1 GCA_903827345.1 uncultured Actinomycetes bacterium
AGTTATTTCCTGCCTCAAGTTATGGTCCAATGCATCTCAAGGCTTTGTCTGATCCCTTCCCAAATCAATCCTGGATAGCGACTGGTGGGGTGAAATCAACTGATGTTAAAAGTTGGTTTGAAGTTGGAACGACAGCATTTGGACTTGGGGGTCCATTGACTAGTGGTGGAGTTGATGAAGTTGCCGACCGATTCGCCATATTTACAACTGCAATTAGGGAAGCCCGGGGAGATAAATGAAGATCACCGCCATCAAGTCCGTTCTGATCAATGCGGAGATGCGAAATTGGGTCATCGTCCAGGTTTTCACTGACACTCCAGGGTTGATTGGCATTGGTGAGGCCAGTTTAGAATTTCAAGCACAGGCTGTCGTCGGAGCTATAGAGGATATTGGTCAATTGATCGTGGGTAATGACCCGCGTGATATTGAAAGAAATTGGCAATCGCTATACCGCCATCCTTTCTTTAAGGGTGGAGTAGTAACGATGTCGGCGATTAGCGGTATCGATCAAGCCTTATGGGATATCAAGGCAAAGGATCTGGGTGTCCCCCTTTATCAAATTCTCGGTGGCCGTGCCCGTGATCGCGTTCGCATGTATGACCATCTAGGTGGTGGCGACTCAGATGCAGTTTATAACTCAGATAGCGAGCATTCATTCGGCGAGAAGATGAGGAAGAGCATCTCAGATGGCTTTACTGCAGTAAAGATATTGGCCGTACCTCAATCTGGCGCGATGCCAGATCGCGAGGCCCTGCAACAGGCAGAGAATCTGATGGGGGCGGCACGTGAGGCCGCTGGTCCAGATGTAGACATCATGATTGACTTTCATGGACGTACCAGCGCTCCAGCTGCTATCGCATATGCCGAAATCTTTGCGCAATTCAATCCTTATTTCTTAGAGGAGGTCGTCTCTCCTGATCAGCTCGAGTCCTTAAAGTCAGTTCGCTCAAAGGTAAAGAGCCCAATCGCTGCGGGTGAGCGCTGGCTTAGCCGATTTGAATTTCTACCCTATCTCCAAGCCGGCTTGATCGACGTTGCACAGCCTGACGTCTGTCACGCGGGAGGAATAACGGAGTTACGAAAGATTGCTGCGCTATGCGAAACCTTTGGCGTAAGCATGGCGCCACACAATCCATTAGGACCCGTTGCAACTATGGTCAATGTTCACCTAGGACTCTCCACCTCTAACTTTCTTATACAAGAGGTTATGCGCGCAGATGTACCGTGGAGAAACGAAGTATTTTCTGGTGTTCCAGAGATTAAAGATGGATATATCTATCCTCCAGTTGCGCCCGGTATCGGCGTAGAGATCGAAGAGATCGAAGCGAGCAAACACCCCTTTGTCTCAGTTAAACCGGTTCAATGGTTCCACAAGGATTCTTCCGTGGCGGACTGGTAAGGGAGGTTTACGCTATGAAGGACAGCGGTATTCCCGTACTCCCAAATGAATTGCTACTGAAGGTTTCGGGGGCGATAGCTGAAATTACCCTGAATCGCCCAGAGAAGCTCAATACCGTTACTCCTGATATGGGTAAGGCCCTCGTCAAACTCACTGACTACATAAACAATACAAGTGAAATTCGTGTGGTGATTTTAAGTGGCACAGGCGATCGAGCTTTCTCTGCAGGTAGCGATATAAAAGTACTCGATAGTTATGGTTCAAACTGGGAGCTGCGCAATCGCGTGGATTACGCCAGCTGTATTTGGCGGATCAGAAAGCCAGTCATAGCAAAGATACGCGGCTACTGTATTGGTGGCGGGCTCGAAATGGCTTTAATGTCTGATATTCGTTATGCATCAGATGGAGCGCGCTTCGGAGCTGGCGAAATAAAATTAGGTTGGCATGGTGGTGCGGGAAATACGCAGTTGCTTCCCAGAATGATCTCCCCGGGTCGAGCTTCGGAGATGCTTTTTACCGGTGAAATGATTGATGCCGTTGCAGCCGAACGCTTCGGATTGATTGACAGATTAATTCCAGATAGCGAACTCGATGCCAAGGTAATGGCGTTAGCGCAGAAGATCGCTGAAAACGCCCCCATTGCTGTCGAACTGGCAAAACATTTAGTTCGCGTATCAATGTCCACGGCAGTAGACATAGGGCTACGGTATGAGAATGATACTTTTGCGTACTGCTTTACGACCGAGGATAGTGCTGAGGGTCGAGCGGCTTTTAACGAAAAACGTAAACCTCAATTTAAGGGGAGGTAGATAATGGAGATACATCCAGGAATCCATCGTGTGGAATGTCCGATCGGAGAACGATATGTTGCCCTTTATTTGCTTGTCGGTGCCAAGGCCACGATGCTTATAGATACGGGGTACGAAAGTTCAATCCAAGAAACCTTGCTTCCTTATATGGCAAAGAATGGACTTTCTTTAGATTCCGTTCGTTATGTGATAAATACCCACTCTGACTATGACCATTCAGGTGGAAATAAAATTATTCGTCAATTAATGCCAAATGCTCTTCTCTGTTGTGGCGAGCGCGACCGAGCAATGATCGTTAGCTTGAAGAAGATGATCGATGATCGCTATAACGAATTTGAATTAGACCATGGTTTTGCGGAATCACCAGAGGC
>CAIKID010000299.1 GCA_903827345.1 uncultured Actinomycetes bacterium
TCTGTTGCGCTCAATGCGCTGAGTGCGCCGCTGAATTTTCCGATGGGAGTTCTAGCACCTGCCACGATCACTGAGGTTCTCATGTGTTAGATATTAGTCTGGGTTATCGAGAATATTGATTCCCCAGTGGTCCTTTTGCTGCGGCGAGAAGGATGTTCTTTGTCACGCCTGTTACAAAAGCTCGAGTAGCAGCAGGTACATCTTTTGTAAGGCCTCGTTCAACCCATTTCATGGTCCCAACTGAAATTGTGCCTGCCCCACTTGGAGAAATGCCGTAAATCATTTCTGAGGTTGTTTCCCGGGGCAGTAATAATCCGCAGGTTACAGCCGATTTAGCAACCACATGTAGGGCTCCGACAAAATGTGAGGGAACTTCTAGGTGATCTACTTCTGGACCAATAATTCCTGCAAACTTTTGGCCTTTGGAAACTTTCAAACCATCAAAAACAAACGATGACGGATCAGCAACGGTAAAGCTACCGGTAGCTGGAAAGCAATTATATTTCTGCCCGGTCAGAATTGATTCATGCTTGTTGCGAGAACGAAAACGAATTGTCGGACTAGTTTTATTTGGATCTTCGGTTGCAGATTTGTAGATGGACATTTGTCGGCCATCGGCGCTAAGGCGCGTTTGCCAATAGGCAATGTTTGCACCAAAGAAGAGAAGGTTTGTTCCTTGAGTTCGTGCAGCTTCAACCGCCGCTAGTTCAGCGCCCGTCCAATACTCATCATGCCCGCCAGAAACATACGCGACAGCGCCGTCGAGCAGATGTGGAATCATCGATACATCAACATCTGTAACATAATCGATATTTAGTCCAAGCTCTTCTGCAGTTTCCAAAAGAGGACGCACATAATTGAGATATTTGCCGCTTCCATATCCCCAGTCAGTGGGGCGGTTGAAGGAAAGCACGCGCGCACGATCTGAGAATCCCGCGGTTCCACGGTACGCACTTGCGCCTTGCCACCTGTCGTAGGCCAAACTTGTCATTGTTGGGATCACAAGAACAACAGTTCCAACTGCACTGGGTTGACGAATAGTTAGCGTCATATATGCCTGATGGCCGACGCTGGTATCGATCTTCACTAAATAGAAACCTGGAATTAAAACTGTTGTTGGAATCTTCAAACTCAAGCGCCAGTGGCTTTCACTCATGTGAGTGATTGGGTCAATTACCTGTGCTGCTTGCTGCACGCATGGGAGCCAACCCGAACTCCAATATGGTTCGGCGCCGACGCCCTCGTAATAGCCCATGCGATATACCGTGAGAGAAAAGGTCCCCTTGGGACAGGTTACAAAGGCGCTAACGCTGTTACCTGATGTGGTCGAAGCCGGTGTTATAAAACCCGCAGTATCAACTTTGAAATTCTCTTTTGCAATTCGCCATTCGATGTTTTGAGCACTGGCTGGTGCACCTAATCCCGTCGCGATCAACGCGAGGCAAAGCAGAAAGGACCAACGTTTCATCATGCCGAGCTAAACGTTAAACCTAAATTCGACAACGTCTCCATCGTGCATGACATATTCCTTTCCTTCCATGCGTACTTTGCCATGCGCTTTTGCCTCGGCCATGGAGCCCGCCGCAACAAGATCATCAAAGGAGACGACTTCGGCTTTAATGAAACCCTTTTGGAAATCGGTGTGAATAACACCCGCAGCCATTGGCGCGGTGTCCCCCACGTGAATCGTCCACGCTCGAGCCTCTTTTGGACCAGCCGTTAAGTAAGTCTGCAACCCCAGAGTCCTAAAGCCAACATGTGCCAGCGTTGCAAGACCAGGTTCAGTAAGGCCAATAGATTCTAAAAGTTCCAGAGCATCTTCATCACTGAGTTCAGCGAGTTCGGCCTCCGTCTTTGCATCCAAGAAAATTGCTTCAGCA
>CAIKID010000300.1 GCA_903827345.1 uncultured Actinomycetes bacterium
ATAACAAGATGACTGGGATGATCACCTTTTGATCATGTCTAGTCGCGGCATAGATATCGGTGTAAACAGCAGATGTTCCACCCACCACCGACGCTGCATCAAGTCCGTGCACCATTGTGCGTATCGGGCCAATTAACTTGACCGCTGCATCTGAATCGGGGCTATAAGCAAGGGTGACATTCAATAACTCTTTTCCATTCACGAGTGCGGTGGCAGGAGCTTGAACCACCTGGCTGATACCTTTAATAGTGAGCAACTTTGTTGTGATGTCCTGCGCCTTGTCGGCGCTGACAACAATCTGAGTTGGTTGACCTTGTCCGCCAGGGAAGTAAGTAGTCAATTGTTCTTGGCCGATGACAGAGTCAGTGCGTTTGGTAAAGGATTGCGCAGTTGATAACCCATTGGAATGCAGGGTTGTTGCAAATGCCGCAAATACCACGAGTATCAGCACCGCAATCGACCAGTACTTCCATGGATTGCGCTCTGTTGACTTGGCAACTTTCGACCAGATTCCAGAGAGCTTCTCATCTTCGGTATTAAATTTTGGTCGCTTTGGCCAGAAGATCCAACGCCCAAAGATCACCAGAAGTGCTGGAAGCAAGGTCAAGACGGTGACCATGGCACAGACAATTCCAATTGCGCCGACGGGCCCAAGGCCACGATTGTTAGTGAGTTGTGAAAGCAGCAGCATAAGCAATCCCAGGGCAACGGTAGAACCCGAAGCTACGATCGGTTCAACGACGCCACGCCAAGCAACCTTCATTGCCGCAGTCCGCGTCTGGTGAATATGTAGCTCCTCGCGATAGCGAGCTATGAGTAAGAGCGCGTAGTCAGTCGCTGCACCCAGCACGAGCACCGAAAGAATTCCCTGCGACTGTCCGTCGAGGGTAATGATGTTGTGTTTTGCAAGCTCGTAGATAACCCCACCGGCCAGTGTTAGAGCGATACCTGCAGACATAAGCGGCAAGATCCATAAAATTGGTGATCGATAAACAACAATCAAAATCAGCGCGATAACCGATCCAGTAACCAGCAACAAGCTGGTATCTAGGCCGTTAAATGAACTAAAGAGGTCGGCAAAGAGCCCACCCAAACCAGTTGTGTGCGTAATAAACCCATTCGCCTGCGCATACTGCGTTGAGTAATAACGAATTGTCGCAACGATCGCCGGCAATACCGGCTTCTTATTAGGAAGGATGTCACCAGCCGATGCCGAATCCAGTGGGATATTTGCCAAGATTGCATCGTTCTTAGCGGAAGGGAAAGCTGCGATCTGTGCACCTGCTGCTAAATACTTTGAAATAGCAATCGAGGTGGGCTTTCCATCGGCGCCCGTGATCAGTTGACCACTGGAGTCAACCAGATCTTTAGTGGCAAGGCTTTGCACGAAGGCATTAGCCGATGCAATCTTTGCTGGATCAACTTTTCCTTCAAAGAGAATCAAAGTTGGAAATTGATTATTTGTTGAATTCTTTGAAAAAGCAAGAATTGCATCTGATGCGCGTGATGATTCTGTGCCAGCAGGTAAAAACTTGGAGTTATCGTTTTTCTGTACCGTTGAGAGATTGCCAAAGAGCGGTCCGGTAACGCTGCTTATCGCCAGCCAGACAATTGCGACAATAGAGGCTGCAAGTACGAGTTTACGATGTGAACGTTGAGTTGTTGATATCTCTGACACAGATTTCCCCTTTAGATCCCTTGGCGAATGGGTTCATCCTAAATTAGTAGTAGCAACCCCGCAATTAGAACAGAACCTTTAAGGCTGGGTATGTGTGGCCGCCGGGATGCAGAAGAAGAAGCTATCGAAGAGGCGCAACAGCACCCGGATCCAATCATCAGAGTTCATGTGAACATTAGAAAGGCTATCTAGGACTCGACCCGTGAATGCTGCCTGTACCAAAATTGCTACCGCGCGGGCATCAATATTGGAATCTGCCCACCCTTTATCAACGCAGAGCTGATAGACCGACATCCATTCTTGCGTAAGCCTCTCTTGCGCTTTAACGAGCTTCAGGTGAAGCGAATCGAATGACGACGCGTTATGAGTTGTTCCAATTCCTTGGGTCAGTTCGTGCAACGAGATCTTCATCGATTCACTGGCCACGAGTATGCGAACTTGCTCACGAGCTGAATCGGAATCCGCAGAAAGTTTAATAGCGGTTGCAAGAGCCGCCACCCAGGTTGCTACCGACTCGAAGAAGATCTGCGATTGCGCAGTTTCAATCAAATCTTCAAAGTTTGCAAAGTGGTGGTAGAGCGGACCGCGCGAGATCCCTGCACGTAGCAATACATTCTCTGACTTAATGCTGTTGTATGGATTGGTCTTCAACATCTCGATAACCGTATCCACCAGCTTTTGGGCCGTGGGATGTAACGCGGGTTCTCGAAGCGACTCCATTTTTGGACTATACGCCTAATAGAGGGCACCCGTAAGAGAGGCGGTGGTCCTATTCGTTAGCAGAGCGCATAAAACCAAAAAATAGGAGAGCGCCTAAAGCTAATGCACTGATTACAACTATCTTTTGCGCCGCATTAGACAAGGACGGCACGATCATCGCAATAACCGCAAATAGCGATGTCAGCCCCCAGAGCAGTAATACCGCCACTGGCCGACTAAATCCCATGCGCATTAAGCGATGAGAAAGATGATCTCGTCCACCCTGAAATGGCGAAACCTTACGAAGAACTCTGGAACAGACGGCAACTGATGTATCGAGTATAGGAACCGCAAGAATCAATATCTTTGTCGAGAATGATGTCCAC
>CAIKID010000301.1 GCA_903827345.1 uncultured Actinomycetes bacterium
ACCAAGAGAGATCCAGCACCTAACGCCTTAGCAGTGTGAGCTGCTTCGTGAATCTGATCAAATGGCAGGTTAAGACTGGGTGCGTAAGCGCAATTCTTGCCAGTGATTTCATTCGCATCCTTAACGGCCCTAGAGACTAATTCGACTCTTTCGCGCCACATGGACCAGGGCTGATTCGCCAAACTGTGATCATCCTTTATGAGATCAAAACCAGCCAATGCCAAAGTGCGAGCCATCTCAGCCAAAGTTTTCGAGTCTGATCCCATGGGTTTGAGTGCCGTTGTAAGTAAAGGTCTAGTAGGTGCGCCAAAATGTGTCCTCAATCCATCTATTCCAAAACGAGGGCCGCGAAATTTCCCCAAGATCGAATCTGGAAGGTCCGCTCCAATGAGGCGAAGATTTGGAATAAGCGAGGCATTTCCCCATAGAACATTGAGTAGTTGTGGAAGTTCGTATCCCGTATTGCCAGCAGGGTAGGAAATAGAAATTTGGTGAACTCCGTCAGAGCTCGAAGATATCTCTTCTACCTTTCCGACCACTTCATCTTGAATCCATTGGGGAGCTAAATCAATTGGAAACTCGATCGACTGTTCGACTCGAACAAAGTCAGCAATCTCTCGGGGTCCCGTACCGTGATATTCATACGTAACACAAATGCGATCGTTCACAGTGCCTCGGCCTTCGCGCTACTGTGGACGCTTACTGTTCTTGATTCGACCAATTCAGACTCGCTGATATCAAGGTTTTTAGAGAGCAAGCTTTCAACCACCCCTACGAGCGATTTAGCGTCGAGCCCATATTCAGTCATTAGGTATTTCTGGGAAGCTCCGTGAGCATAGGTATCTTTGAGCCCGATTCGCTTTAGCGGCACACCCATTCCATTTTCTGACATCAATTCAGCAACGGCACTGCCAAGACCGCCCACGATGGAATGGTTCTCCATGGTGATCACTCCATATTTTGCAGTGGCCAAAGCTTTCATAACTATGGGATCGGTGAATGGCTTAAGCGTTGAAACATGCAGGTGCGTTATACCAACGCCCCTCTTCTGTAAAAGTGGAATTGCTCGTAGCGCCTCTTCGGTCATAATCCCCGATGTAATGAGGGTGATGTCGCTTCCGGTAGAAAGTATCCGCGCCGTATTGAATATAAATGGCTCATCTTTGGGGAATATTCTGCTTACTTCACCTCGAAGCGCGCGGATGTACACCGGTCCATCGACTGCATGAGCGACATCCAAAACTGATTCGGCTTCAGTAGCATCTCCGACTTCCAAGATCGTCATATTTGGGACTGCCCGTAAAACCGCGATATCTTCGATCGCTTGATGCGTGACGCCCCCTGGGGTCAAGATGCCAGGTAGGAAACCAACCAATCGAACCTTGAGAGAAGGGTAAGCAACGGACATCTGCAGTTGGTCTAGTGGCCTACGGTAGAGAAATACCGCAAAGGTGTGCAGCCAAGGTTCGAATCCTTCGCGTGCTAATCCAGCCGCCATTCCCATCATATTTTGTTCGGCCATTCCCATCGAGAAATAGCGCTCTGGATAGGTATCTCGCCAGCGCCCTACTTCACAAGAGTTTGTTAAATCAGCAGTGAGAACTAGCACCTCGGGTTTATCTTTCGACCAATCAATGAAGTTTTGCTCATGGGGACGGCTTACAATTTCATAGCTCATTTATTTAACCATCTCTTCATAGGCACGCTCATATTTGGAATGTTCTTCTGCGGATTTAAAACGTAGGTAGTGCAAACTTGGGCGGCGCTCATCTAATAGCGGAAGTCCTCGTACTGGATCGGTGTAGCAGAGAACCATATGCGGCTTCTCGCTTTCCATCAGACAGGCCGCGGTCAGTTCAGATAAATCATGGCCGTCCACTACAGATACATCCCAGCCAAAAGCTTTAACTTTATCGGCCAATGGCTCAATGGACATTACCGACTCCATTGGGCCATCGCATTGGCCAGCGTTGACATCCACGATCACTCGCAACTTCGATAGCTTGTGAAAAGCAGATGCCTGCAGGGCCTCCCATGTTTGTCCCTCTTGGAACTCTCCGTCACTCATAAAGACCCATGTCTTGCCGCTCTCGCCCCTTATCTTTCTTGCGATCGCAATTCCGCCTGCCTGGGATATCGCCTGCGACAGGGACCCTGTTGTAGTTTCGAAGCCAGGAGAATGCTCAGCCCCGATCATTTCAACAGTTGATCCATCCTTGTTGAAGAAATCTAAACCATCTTCACGCAACCTGTTGGTTTCAATCAAAGCGGCATAAACCACTAGTGCATAATGAGCAGGGCTAATTATGAATCGATCGTTATCAGCACTTTTGGGTCCATGAAACTGTGCACCTGTTGTGTAATTTTCCACTGAAGGTGTTCCAACCATTGGTACGCCAAGAAACGGAGGCGGATTGATCGGTCCATCAAGTGCTCCCAATTTTAGGATCCCGCCATACATTGCTGCTAGCAACTCTGCAGCCGAACAAGCTTGGCTCATATATCCGCCATTGTTCGATAACGTGTGAGCAAGAACTCTCATGCGGATGCCCTTTGCAATCCGTTCCATTTCTGCCAGGTTTAGTGCGTTGACCTGTGCTTCACCCATTTGCTTGCCTCCGACTTTGAGTAACCGTTTGACTATTGAATTATCGCGGAAAAGCAGCCGCCACTCCTCCATCCACAGCGATAACGCTGCCAGTTGTGCGTGACGATTTATCGGAGAGGAGGAAGGCGACGGCATTGGCCACGTCGAGACTTCTCACTCTTGCTTTGAGCAAATTCCGGGATGCATAGAAATCTTCGAGCTCTTCGGGTTTAACGCCGTGAGCGGCAGCGCGTTGTTCTCGGATACCGCCTTCCCATAACTTGCTATTGTCGAATACGGCATCAGGATTCACCGCATTGGCACGAATTCCAGATCCCCCACCTTCGATAGCGGCGATACGCATCAATTGCAGCATCCCCGCCTTCGTGACCGAGTATCCCCCGAAACCCGCACCGGGCGCGAAGGCATTCTTGCTAGCAACATAAACTATTGATCCGCCCATATTCTGACTTTTGAAAGCTGTAATCACTTCTTTGGTCATCAGGAATGCGCTGGATAGATTTATATCAAGTCCCTTGCGCCACTTTTCTGCGCTGAGGTCATCCAAATTATCTGAAACACCAATCCCTGCGTTAATCACTACCCCGTCAATTCCACCAAAATGCGAGATGGATTCGGCAACGGTCCGAGCTACTGTTGCTTCGTCGGATTGATCTCCAACAACCAGGAGCGGCTGTGCGCACTTAGCTGCAGTAAATTCGGATTGGACTGTCTTCAATCCCGCCTCATCCAAGTCGGCCAAAACCACGTTAGCGCCGAGGCGACCGAGTTCAAGAGCGATACCTCGACCGATTCCACTTCCAGCTCCAGTGACAATAAAAATGTGACCAGTGAAGACTAAGGGTGCGGGACGGTTCTTCAGTTTGAAGAGTTCCATTGGCCAATAATCGAAACCAAATATTTCAGAGTCAGGCAATGGGCTACCTTCACCAAAGGCATCTATAACTTGTGCAGCCACTTGATGGGTATGAGTTGCAATATCAGCGAGCATTGCAGCTTCGGGGAGCGTCGGTGATGTGGTGATAGCTCCAACGCCTGGAACAAGCACCACCTTAGGGTCATTTCCATGACTGGTATATCCAGCAGGCAGCAAACCTTTGTTACTTTCAAAATATTCGGAGTAATCCACGCGATACTTTTCAATCCCCGAGGCGGGATCCTGGATGGTCGCCTGAGCGGATTTTGGTCGAATTCTCATCATGTGATCTGCACTTGAAACACCGGCTGCAAGAACATCGCTCAAATCTGATCGCGATGCAACTTCGACAAGTCGGGTGTCAACACGGAGTACTTGCTTCTTACCCAGCGTTCCCCGCATTTTGAGCAAAAGTTCGTTTAATTCGGCAGTTGGAATATCTTGATGAACAAACCGCGAAGCGGGACGCTTGGCAAGAGAGTCGAGATACGCGTTAGCTTTCCCAACTATCGCAATATTTTTCTTATAACAAAGTTGCGAATCTTCATCCCATACGACAAGGCCGTGGTGAGCCAATACAACGCCTTCATAATCCTTTAGCGCTCCGACTATCTTAGAGAGTGCAAAACCCGGGCGCTTCCAATCAACATATGCAAATCCATCTCCGAGAGCTTCCTTAACCGCCGCTTCACCACGAGGGTGATTAGTCAGGGCACAAATAGCATCAGCGTGCACGTGATCGATATGTTTGGCAGGAAGAAAGGCGTGCAAAAGAGTTTCAATCGATGGTCGGCGTGAAGTGGGATCAACGAGTGCTCGCGTAACATAGTCGACCATCGTTTCATCATCTAAATCATCAAACTGAGTTAATTCACGGAGCTCATCGAGATACAAGGCTGGATAATCCCTTGCCACTGCATACTGCATATCTGCACCAGATCCCTTGACCCACAGGACAGCTCTTAACCGACCGAGATAGTCGTCGATTTCACCTTTGCTGGATGTATTTCCACCGCCGTAAACAACCAGGCTCTGGTCGGACCCAAGTGCTTGAGACCTAGTAACTAGGTCCTCTAAAGGCTGATACTGATTCATAAGGATTTACCGCCAGCTATGTCATAGGTTTGCAACTCGGTCACTACAACCGATACAAATTTTGCAGGGGTCACATCAAATGCGGGATTAAAAGTTCGAGCGCCATCCGGTGCAACTTGAAGGTCACCAATATGCGTGATCTCCCTATCTGCGCGAATCTCAATATGGGTTCCCGATCCATCGGCCATTGAGCGATCAACGGTCGATTCAGGGGCAACAACAAGAAAGGGAATTCCTGCAATGTGGCAAGCAAGCGCGACTCCAAGTGAACCAATTTTGTTTGTGGAGTCACCATTTTTAGCAATTCGATCGGCCCCTATAAGCGCCGCATCAACCTTGCCCCCAAGAATCGCCATTGCTGCTGCTCCATCAGGTTGGATCCGATATGGAATCTGACACTTTCCCAATTCCCATGCAGTTAATCGAGATCCCTGGAGCAACGGCCTGGTTTCGTCAACAAAAACTTCATTAACATTCCCGCGACTGTGCAACTCTTTTATGACACCCAAAGCGGTGCCTGTACCAGTTGTAGCGAGAGATCCGGTATTGCAATGTGTGAGGAGATTGAACTTTTTATCTCCAAGTTTTGCAATTAGCCAATCGGCTCCGTTATTTCCCATGGCAGCTCCGGAATTGAAGTCTTCGAGTGCGATCTTCTGCGCTAGCGCCAAAGCTGCTTCGCGCCCTTGGGGAATTAACTCGCGAACTTGATTGACGCCCCAGGCCAGATTTACCGCGGTAGGCCGGGCATCTCGCAACGCGTCCAGCTCCTGATTCAACCTGGAAGGGCTCCAATTCTCACGAGCTGCTTCATCCAGTGCAATAACGACGCCGTAAGCTCCCACGACCCCCAGGGATGGAGCCCCCCGGACAGCAAGGCGGTTAATTGCATCGATCATCTGCGCCACAGTTGTGACGCGCAAGTTCACTTCGGCCAATGGTAAACGCGATTGGTCAAGGAGTGTTACTGCGTTATCGACCCATTCAATGGCCCGTATATCAAATGGCATAAAAACCTTTCGCTCTAAAGTTGTCCTACAACTCTGGATGCAACGTTACTGTAGGATTTAGAAATGTCAATAGCAAAGCGAGAATTTAAAGTAGAGAAGAGCAAGTCCTCTCTTTCAATTCAAATCCGTGACCACATGCGTGGACGAATATTGGCTCAGGAATGGTTGCCCGGCGCCAAGATTCCGAGTGAGTTTCAGCTAGCAAGTGACTACGAGGTCTCTCGGGTAACAATTCGAACCGCCCTGAGGGCATTAGAAGCTCAGGGTTTAATTGATATACGTCATGGTTCTGGTGCCTACACAACAAATTTTGGAGGAGGAATTAGAGCTGGACTCCAAGAATTACGCTCAATATCTGAAACGATCAGAGAACTTGGGTTCGTACCAGGCGTAGTGATCCGTGCGAGCGAAGTGCGCCTGCCCACACAGGCAGAAGCAGATGCGCTTCGAATACCACCTGATCAGTCAATTTTCTACATGGAGCGTGCGATTACCGCGAATGGAAAGGTCGTAGCCTTTTCATACGACACGGTAAAAATCAACGACTTATCTCAAAGCGTTATAAAGAAATTTTCCACCGGCTCGGTATTTAAAGCGTTAGAAGCGGTGGGGAAGCACCCCGTGCGAGCTGTATCTGAAATTCACGCTGTAAAGTCCGAACTGATCGGGTGGGGTCCAAGTAAGCCGAAATCAAATTTATACCTTCAGCTGAAGCAAACTCACTTCTTACGAGATGGCTTTCCACTTATGACGGGTAGCACTTATTTCGTCGAAGGTCGATTCCAATTCATCATTCATAGAACTGTTTAGCTCCGAATCCTGGGAGCCACGAACCCACACTTGGAGCTTCTACCGAACTCTTTCAGGTTTAGGCATGGTGCACCATCGATACTTGCCTGGTGGCTTTGGAAAGCCATTCTGGATTTATTTCTACACCCCAACCTGGATCAGAGGGAATTGTTGCCTGACCTGATTCGATCTTAAAAGGAGCTCCCAAAAATAACTCTTGTTGCCATGGATAATAATCAGGACCCTCGATAGAAAATTCTAAATATTTACCAGCATTATCGATAGCGCCTAGTAGATGCATCGTGCATATAGTGACAAGTGAAAGATTTGCTGAATGAGGGGTGACATGCAATCCGGCTTTTTTCGCCATTTCTACCACTTTGAGCGTTCTGCAGATCCCGCCCATATACATAACATCTGGTTGCACGATATCGACTGCGCGCATATCGATCATCCGCTGCCACGCAGTTAGGTCCCAATCTTGTTCTCCGCCTGTAACATCAAGGGCCAACGAATCCGTAACAGCCTTAGTTTCTTCGAGTTCCCAATATTTACACGGCTCTTCAAAATGTTCTATCCCTTCGGCTTCTAATAAATGGCCAACTTCGATTGCGCGTTTTGGCGAGAAGCCACTGTTGCCATCGACCAATTTGGATATCCCAGAGCCCAGTGCGCGAGAAACTACAGGCACGACCTCTTCGGTGCGGCCTGGCCATTCGTCCACATCTGCTCCACATTCGGCTCCAACGCGCCATTTAAATGCGTCAAATCCATATAAATCCCTAAGAACTACCAATCTTTCTGCTTCCTCGTGAGGGGTTATGTCACGTTTCATCGACGAGGCATATGCGCGCAATTTTTGTGGTTTGCCACCTAACAGTTCTACGACGGGCTTGTTCTCTGCTTTACCCCGGAGGTCCCAAAGCGCCGTATCTAAACCGGCGCTAGCTCTACAACGGTAACTACCAGGATATTTGTGTTCCTTGACTTCGACTCTATCAATTAAAAAACCGATGTCATCGGCTGGTTGACCCAAGACCCATGGAGCAACTTGACGATGGAAAACCTGGGCTGTGATGTCGGCATTGTATGTTGAGGTCTGCCCCCATCCAGTCAAACCTTCATCGGTGGTTACATGTACGAAGCAGACAAATTCATTGGAAAATGTTTCGAGTTTGGCTATTTTTCCAAAACTCATCCCAAAGCCTTCACGAATACTGGCAAATCCAATAACGAAACTTTTACTTTTGCTCCAGCCGTCAGGCCCACTGCATCAGGGCTCGGTAATTGTGCGGTGATGCGAGAACCGTCGGCCATAGAAATACTTAATCGGCACGAAGATCCTAGAAAACTCACAGAAAATATTCTTGCATTACCAGAATTACTTGCAACTACATCAATACTTTCTGGGCGTACCAACGCAATACCTTCCCCCGATGTAATTGATCCCGGCAACGTCTTTACGACTCCTCCTAAAATTTCAATGGAGCCTCCAGAAACTTTTCCAGATATCGGATTGGTCAAGCCCACAAATTCTGCAACGAACGCGGTCTTGGGACGGTCATAAAGTTCTGCCGGAGCAGCGATTTGCTCTAACTGGCCATTACGCATAACTCCAACACGATCGGCAATGCTGAGAGCTTCCTCTTGATCATGAGTCACGAATAATGTGGTCGTGCCCAATTCCATTTGAATTCGACGAATTTCTTCACGTAACTGAGTACGTACCTTTGCGTCAAGTGCTGACAGCGGTTCATCTAAAAGTAGAACTTTGGGGGAAATTGCAAGAGCACGCGCCAGCGCTACTCGCTGCTGCTGTCCGCCAGATAATTGATAAGGAAAGTGGTTTGCATGCGAAGATAAGCCAACGAGTTCCAACAATTCGTTCGAGCGGGACGAACGATTGTCACCAGTTGTTTTGTGGGCGCGGAGTTTTAGGCCGTATTCAACATTTTCACGAGCCGTCATATGCGGAAATAATGAATAAGCCTGGAAAACCATGCCCATTCCGCGCTTATTAGCATTTTGGAACGTTATATCTTTATCAGAAACAATCATTTTGCCACGATCGAGTTCCTGCAGACCGGCCAAGGCGCGAAGCGCTGTAGTTTTTCCGCATCCCGAAGGACCAAGTAGTGCCACAAGCTCGCCTTCGGCGATATCAAGACTAAACCCATCGAGGGCTTTGACCTTGCCGAAGTACTTAGCTAGGTCAACTAACTGTACATATGCTGATGCGCTCAACGTATGGGTCCTTTTCTATTAGATTCTTTAGGCAACATCGACGTCAAGGACTGCTCTATGACGCTTTTTAGTGGGGATAAGTAGCAGTATGAACAGAACAAAGAGAAGCGAAGCCACCGAAACTGCGACGGCAACGTTCCCATTTGATCGTCCAATCTGAGCAATAACAACTTGGAATGTTTTATAGTTGAGAATATTTGAAATCGTATATTCACCAAGTACTAAAGCAATCGCTATAAAGGAACCATTAATAATTCCGGTTTTAATGGTGGGCATGATAATTCCAAAAATAATCCGTGAAGTATTGGCTCCTAACGTTTGAGCAGCTTCGGCCAAAGTATGGATATCAACAGAATCCAAGGACGCGGATAGCGAGCGGTAGGTGTAGGGCAAAATCAACATTGTGTAAACACCAAATAAAGTGATGGGAGATTCGGTTAGATGAATAGAAATCCATCTATATAACGGTGCAATACCGACAACAATTACTATCGCAGGGATTGCAAGTGGGAGTAAACAAATGAGTTCAAATGCCCGACGCAATTTGGGCAATTTGAGATGTACCCAGATCGCCGTTGGTACAATAAGAAAAAGAATAAGCGCCATAACGATTCCAGCAGTTGTGAGAGAACGAACAATGGCTGGAAAAAGATCTGGCTGCGTGGTTATGGCTTTCCAGGATTCTAATGTTCGCCCAGGGCGAGCCATCGCAAAATGCTTCGTGGAAAAATCAAGCATGGCATAAAGCGGAACCAGTAAATAGAGGGATACTAGAAATATGATTGTCCAACGCCATAGGCGGGTGCCCCAGGATTGCTTCATCGTTGCTTTTCCCATTTGGTGACTCTGCGACGCAGGAGTGTATACAAAGTCATGGCAATGATGACAACTACAACCATTACGAAAGATAGAGCTTTAGCCTCAGTCGGATTAGCTCCACCAACTTCACTAGATAGCGCGCTAGAAATTTCTAGTGGGGTCAAGAAGTCCGCCATGCTAATTAACGTGTTCGCAGTGGCATACGCCGAAAACGAATTAACAAACAGCAGTAAGGCGGCACCGACAAAAGATGGCGTCAAAATTGGAATGCCTACGCGGAGCCAGTATTCCCAAGCTTTGCCGCCCAAGGCATCTGAAGCTTCCCGCCACTGTGGTTTCATATTTTGTAAAGTGGGCAGAAAAACTAAAA
>CAIKID010000302.1 GCA_903827345.1 uncultured Actinomycetes bacterium
CATTCGAGCCTGATCTTTATTGGAGCTGCGCACGCCGGTAATATCTTTCTCAGTTATCAGCGCACTCTTGAACTCGTGCGAGATAAACCCATGTTCGATCGGTGTAGCTATTACATAAATCGCATCGCGAGTCAGACCCGATGAAATATTTTTAAGCAGTCGGACGGGAAGACCCGATTGCTGAAATAACTTTGCGTAGCGCTCAACAATTCCCGGCCCCGCGGCGGTAAATACAAGTAGGTACTTCTCTGTTAACCACTCTTGCAGATCGGCTACAAGTCCTTCAGTGCGGCCCTTGTATTCTGGTACCCCCAACAGCGGAATACTCTGATCACCCTCGGAGTAGTCGCTGGAATATGGATCGATCGAAGTCCAATGATTGGCTCGTTCCCGCAGTTGGTTCAATGTAAAATAACCGCCACCCGCCAGCTCGGCAGTGAGGTTAATAGGAGCCTCTGCCCCGTGAGCGGCATTCGACCAAGAAGCATCTAGGAATTCCTTATTTGTCGCGACTAGATCCAACGCTCGAGAGTTGATGCGCGGTTCATCGATAAGAACTATCTGAAAATTTACTGGCAGTAAATCCACAATCGATGTCAGATCATTTCTCAACAATCCCTGCAGCGATTCCATTCCATCAACATAAATTCCCTCTGATAATTTTGCCGTGAGCTCCGCTACCTCTGGAAAGGTGGTGGTCAGGTAGCGCGCACGCTCTCTAATCTTGGGCGTCAGCAATATCTCGCGACAGGGGTAGATGGTCACCTGTCCCGTTACCGGTTCATAGGTCCTTTGATCGGCGACCGTAAACCAAGCAATCTCTTCAATCTGATCTCCGAAGAAATCAATACGGATGGGATGATCTTGATCTGGGAGAAAGAGATCGAGAATTCCACCGCGAACTGCAAAGTCACCGCGCCTTTCAACAAGATCCGTTCTTATGAATCCCAAGAGAACAAGGTGGGCGATCAACTCGCTCATGGGTATCTCTTGATCAATTTCGAGTGTTAGTAGCGGAATTTCCAGCGGGGCGATGGGTTGAATCAAGGCTCGTACCGAGGTCACGATTACCTTGGCGGTGGCGAAGTTGGAGAGAACCTTGATGCGAGTAGCGACGGTGTCGCTCTTGGGACTGAGTTTTTCGTGGGGCAGAGTCTCCCAGGGAGGAAGTTCTACTACCGCGCCCGAACCAAGATAGGTATCTAATTCATCCTTAAGTTCGCTCGCCCGCCTGGAAGAGGCAGTGACCACGATGAGTGGTGAGCGTTCACTTCGAGCGGCTAGCAAGAGACCGACGGTGGAGGTCGGAGCGGCTAGGTGTTCGGCCGATTGATCAATCTCAATATCCGAGAAGGCGCGCAGCAGAGTGCTCATGACCACCTCCCCACGCCAAAAGCCCCCAAATTCCAAAGAGTTGGGGGTACTTAATTAAGGGAATTCTAGCCCTCTGGGGATGGGATGATTTACCCCTGTACAAGCCCCCACCGGTGTGGGCCGCATCGCTTAGCCAATCCGCGGAGGTAACGCGAGCATGAGCAATCCCAATCAGTCCGCCGATCCAAAGAGTTACATCGCGCGCGATGATCAAGCGCTGCGCAGTGATGTACGCAAACTCGGTGAGTTACTGGGAGAGACTCTGGTGCGTCAAGAGGGCGCCGACTTATTGCAGTTAGTCGAATCCGTTCGTAAGGCCGTTCGCGAAGGCGGCGGCGAAGAGATTCTGTCAAAGCTTTCGGTAGAAGATAGTGTGCAACTTGTTCGCGCATTCAGTACCTACTTTCATCTTGCCAATGTCGCCGAGCAGGTTCACCGCGCCCGCGTACTTCACGATGAACGTGAAGCGAGTGGCTCGTGGATCTCTCGCGCTGTAGATCGAATCATCGAGGCGCAAGAAAGTGGCCACGAGATCACGCAGGTAGATTTGCAAAGTTGGATGGATGAATTTTCGGTCCGCCCCGTCTTCACCGCGCACCCAACTGAAGCGGCTCGTCGATCAGTACTGAGTAAGTTGGGAACAATCGCTGATTTGCTCGACGATAAGAAAGGTCCAGTGCAAGAGCGACGGTTAGCCGAAACCGTTGATCTCCTCTGGCAGACCGATGAACTGCGTTTAGGACAACCCGAGCCGCTTGATGAAGCGGTCAACGCGCTCTACTATCTTGATGATCTCTTTTCCATGACCGTTCCAGAAGTCTTGGATGATTTCGCTCGTGAGCTTTCGCGTTTGGGCGTAACCATCTCTCCTACCTCACGTCCGCTCTCCTTTGGAACGTGGATCGGTGGAGATCGAGATGGCAATCCAAATATCACCGCGGCAATAACCCGAGATGCCATAACGCTCCAAATAGGTCACTTCATACGAGCTATGTTGGCAGCGCTCGATCCACTGCGCCAGGCTCTGTCGGTCTCAACTCGTATCGCTGGTGCATCGCAGCAGCTGCAAGATTCAGTGACGCGAGATTTAGATAACCTCCCTGAGATCGAAGCTCGCTTCCGTCGCCTGAACGTCGAGGAGCCATACCGCCTTAAAGCGACTGCGATCAGACACCGCTTGATTCTTACGCAGCGTCGCCATGCAGCCAATGCACCGCACCAGGTGGGCAGGGATTACGAGAATACCGCTGAACTCTTAGCCGACCTCACTCTTATGCGTGACTCGCTCCTCGCCCACAAGGGTGAACTCATCGCTCATGGCCTCTTAGAGCGGGTTATTCGCTCGGTTTCAACCTTTGGAATTACACATGCAACGATGGATGTTCGCGAACATTCTGACGCGCACCATCATGCTTTGGCACAATTAAAAGCCAATCCAGATTCGATTGATACCCTCGCTCAGAACACCATTGATACCTTTAAGGCAATCAACGATTTGATTCAGAAGTTTGGCCCTGAAGTTATCGAGACCTACATTATTTCGATGACAAAATCTCACACCGATGTACTCGCAGCCGTAGAACTGGCAACGCACGCTGGTCTCGTCGTGGGTGGACATTCCAAAGTCGGCTTCGCTCCACTATTAGAAACAGTCGCAGAGTTGCGCGCTGCCGATACCATATTGGATCTCTTACTCTCTGATTCGAAGTATCGCGAGATTGTGAAGAGTCGCCATGATGTACAAGAGGTAATGCTCGGCTACTCCGATTCCAATAAGGACGCCGGTATTGCTACATCGCAGTGGGAAATTCATAAAGCACAACGCAAGTTGCGCGACGTTGCTATTAAACACGGCGTAAAGCTCCGACTCTTCCATGGTCGCGGTGGCTCAGTTGGTCGCGGCGGCGGACCTACCTACGATGCCTTAATTGCTCTCCCTTGGGGATCCATAGATGGGCAGGTGAAAATGACCGAGCAGGGCGAAGTTATCTCGGATAAATATGCACTTCCGGCACTCGCTCGCGAAAATGTTGAACTCACATTGGCAGCAGCTCTCGAGGCTACCGTTCTCAATCGCGCACCGCGTCAGAGCCCTGCAGATTTGGCAAAGTGGAGCAGCTGTATGGACCTTGTGAGCGATAACGCTTTTGCCAGATACCGCGAACTCGTCGATCATCCAGATCTGCCCGCATATTTTTACGCATCGACTCCCGTTGAACAGCTAGGTGACCTCTTCTTGGGATCGCGCCCATCGCGTCGTCCTGATGCCTCTAGCGGGCTAGGCAGCTTGCGCGCAATTCCCTGGGTCTTCGGTTGGACCCAATCGCGTCAGATCGTCCCAGGCTGGTTCGGAGTCGGATCTGGTTTGAAAGCTGCGCGCGAAGCGGGGCAGTCACCCGTGCTCACTGGCATGTTGCAGGATTGGCACTTCTTTAGAACTTTTATTTCTAACGTTGAAATGACATTAGCTAAGACAGATTTAGTTATGGCGGGTAAATATGTCGATCGTCTGGTCGACCCCAGCTTGCATCATTTTCTCGCCACAATTGCGGAGGAGTTCAACCTCACCCGCACCGAGATAATGCTCTTGACCCAAAAGAGCGAAATTCTCGGCGATCAGCCGATCTTGGCACGGACCTTAGGCGTCCGCGATGCTTATCTTGCGCCCTTGCATTTGTTGCAAATATCTCTGCTGGAACGGGTGCGTATCGGAGAGAGCCCAGACAGCACGATACGCAGAGCGCTCTTGCTTACTATTAATGGTGTTGCCGCGGGGCTAAGAAATACTGGCTGAGTTAAGCCGCACCGTGACAGCGCTTGTACTTCCTGCCGGAACCACAAGGACAGGGAGCATTCTTGGGAGTTCCACCAGTCTGCTGAGTTGAACCATCTTCTTCGGCTGCGGTGTAACGCAATTGACTGACTTCGGCTTGTTCTGGCACTTCTAGTCCCGGCGCAGCGATGACAGGAGCGCCATTCTCATCTGTCGCTTCAACGTTAACTTCAACATGGAAGAGCAAACCAACCAACTCTTCCTTAATTGCATCCATCATTGCGGAGAATAACTCGTAGCCTTCGCGTTGATACTCAACGAGTGGGTCGCGTTGGGCCATGGCACGCAGGCCAATGCCCTCTTGCAAATAATCCATCTCATAGAGATGCTCTCGCCATTTACGGTCGAGAACTGATAGCAGCACCTTACGTTCGAGTTCGCGGGTTACTGGCTCGCTGAGTGACTCTTCCCGGAGAACATATTGAGCCCTGGCATCTTCGAGCACGCGATTCAATACGAGATCGGCATCAAGATTTGCGAGACCGCCTACTTCAGCGGCAATTGATTGTGCCGTAATTGAAGCTGGATATAAAACGTTGAGTGCCAGGAATAACGCATCGAGATCCCATTGCTCTGGATAACCCTCGGCCGTTGCACCCTGTACATATGCGGTAATGGTATCTTCTAAGAAGTTCTTGACCTGCTCGCTAATATCAGCACCTTCGAGTACTTCACGACGCTCTGAATAAACAACAGTGCGCTGCCGATTCATGACATCGTCATATTTCAAAACATTTTTACGCATCTCGAAGTTGAGCGACTCAACTTGAGTTTGAGCAGAGCGAATTGCATTAGAGACCATCTTTGATTCGATAGGTACGTCATCCGCGATTCCAGCTGCCCCAAGGAAGCGTTCTACTAATCCGGAGTTAAATCGTCGCATCAGGTCATCTTGCAGCGAGAGATAGAAACGAGATTCTCCTGGATCACCTTGGCGTCCCGAGCGGCCGCGCAATTGGTTATCAATACGGCGAGATTCGTGGCGTTCGGTGCCAAGGACATAAAGACCTCCCGCAGCTACGACAGTTTCATGCTCGACCGCAACAGCAGTCTTCTGCTTTGCGATCTCAGCAGGCCAAGCGGCTTCATAATCCTCAGGGGTTTCGGCGGGATTTAATCCGCGATGTTGCAGTTCAAAGTCGGCCATAAACTCGGGATTTCCACCGAGCATAATGTCGGTACCTCGGCCAGCCATATTTGTCGCGACGGTTACCGCACCTACGCTTCCCGCACGAGCAATAACTGCTGCTTCACGCTCATGTTGCTTCGCGTTCAAAACTTCATGCTTAATTCCGCGACGAGTCAAGACTGCGGAGAGTTCTTCAGATTTCTCGACTGAAACGGTTCCGACCAGCACAGGTTGGCCAGCCTTATGGCGTTTTGCAATATCGTCGGCAACAGCCACGAATTTGGCGCTCTCTGTTTTATAAATGAGATCAGAGGAGTCGACGCGAGCAGTCGGCTTATTAGTTGGAATTGGAATAACGCCCAGCTTATAAATCTGCATAAATTCGGCGGCTTCGGTCATCGCGGTACCGGTCATTCCCGACAATTTCGCATATAGGCGGAAATAGTTCTGCAATGTTATCGTTGCCAGAGTCTGATTTTCATCTTTAATCTCGATGCGCTCCTTTGCTTCAAGCGCTTGGTGCAGGCCTTCGGCATACCGCCGGCCGGCGAGCATACGACCGGTGTGTTCGTCGACAATAAGCAGTTCGCCATTCATGACAACATAGTCTTTATCGCGCTTAAATAACTCCTTGGCGCGGATACCGTTGTTGAGGTAACCGATTAAGGGGGTGTTAACTGCTTCGTACAGGTTTTCAATGCCAAGTGACTTTTCAACTTTAGTCACACCCTCTTCAAGTATTGATACCGTCTTCTTCTTCTCATCAATTTCATAATGCAGATCACGTTGCATCTGGCCACAGATGTTGGCGAACTCGACGTACCATTTTGTGGCCTTATCGGCTGGTCCACTAATAATGAGCGGAGTTCTAGCCTCGTCAACCAAGATGGAGTCAACTTCATCCACGATGGCAAAGTTGTGCTCGCGCTGAACGCAATCTTCTAATGACCAGGCCATGTTGTCGCGCAGGTAGTCAAAACCAAATTCGTTATTAGTACCGTAGGTAATATCTGCTGCGTACGCTTCGCGACGCTCGGCCGGGGTCATACTTGCGAGGATTACACCAACACGCAGACCTAAGAATCGGTGAACGCGGCCCATCCATTCGCTATCGCGCTCGGCTAAATAATCATTTGTAGTGACTACGTGAACGCCCTTGCCAGTTATCGCATTGAGATATGCCGGGAGGGTTGAAACCAGAGTCTTACCTTCACCGGTGCGCATCTCGGCGATATTTCCTAAGTGGAGCGCAGCTCCACCCATAATCTGCACATCGTAGTGACGCTGTCCCAGGGTGCGCATTGCAGCCTGACGAACGGTAGCGAAGGCTTCTGGAAGCAGAGAGTTGAGGTCCTCCCCAGCAGCGTAGCGATCCCGAAATTTCTGAGTTTGGGCCCGCAGCTCTTCATCGCTGAGAGCGACAACCTTGGACTCCCAAGAGTTAACCTCTTCAGCAATTTTCTCTAGGTTGCGAATCGCACGACCCTCGCCAGCGCGAAGGATTTTATCTAGAACAGCCACGAACCCTCATTTCAGAATTTTTTATCATCTACTAGCCCCCTATCGTATTAGGAAAAAACACGAGGTGAGACCCCAGCCGCTAGCACCCCACATGGGGTAATTCCGAGCTCCTGCAGGGCTCGTAGCCCCTCTCGGATAGAACTACCAGAAGTTACCAGGTCGTCGATCAAAAAGATTCTCTCTGGAACCTGCTGGGTGGAGCGCCGAATATGGCGATTATCCACAGAGTAGGCACCTGACAGATTCCTTTCGCGCTCACCCCGATTGAGATTGCTCTGGTCTGCAATCTTGCGATTTACGCGCAGCCCCTCTTTTACTTCAACCTGCTGCGAGGTGGCTCTTTCAATAAGTGAAGCCGTACGCCGGGCAAGCAGATACGAGTGGCGAAAGCCTCTCTGCCTATTAGCAGCTGAACTCGAAGGGATTGGAATGAGCGTCACTGCGGAGCCCTGAATCGGGATTATTGCTGCGCTCATGAAAGCTTCAACAATAAGTTGTGCTAAATAATTCCGGGCTGGGGCGCTATTTTGCTCCTTCGCCAAGAGGATGAGTTGTGATAATTCATCACCGTAATATGCACCAGCCCATAATTTCATACCGCCAATCTCGCCCCCGGTAGGTACTCGAGAGATTTTCTCTTCACATGGATTACAAAGCCAAGGACCAGGGAGGGCGCAGATGAGGCAGGTGGTTGGAAAAAGCATCTGCAGAAGAGAACTCATACTCGAAACTATCCTTTACTTTAAATATCATTCTCATCAAAAGTTAAGAAGGATGTGGATGAATCATCGTTGGGGTTGGCTGCAATTGGTTCATCTTGGATTGGGATCCCAGGCGCCTTCGGCACAGTTAAGACAAAGTGCGCACCTTGGCCTGGGGCTCCCCAGGCTTTAAGCGTCCCTTGGTGCAACTTTGCATCATCGAGCGCGATAGAAAGTCCCAACCCGGTGCCACCTCGTAATCTCGAGCGGGAAGGATCGGCGCGCCAGAAGCGATCGAAGAGGCGTTCGGACTCGCGTTCAGTAAAACCAATTCCAAAGTCGCGGATTCCTACAGCAACTTCAATATCAGTATCCAAAATGGTTATCTCTATCGCCTTACCCTCGCTGTGATCAATGGCATTCGAAATCAAATTCCGCAAGACCCTCTCGATACGACGCGGATCTACGGAAGCGATCACATCGCTCTCTGGGAAGAAGGTATGTATCTGTCCAGGGTGACCAGCCTGCATTTGATCAATCGATTGGATGACAAGTGATTTGATATCAATGTCTTTGAGCTCCAGTATCGATGCGCTGGCATCGAAACGACTGACCTCTAAGAGATCTGTAAGCAGCGATTCAAATCGAGCAATTTGTGACTGCAAGAGTTCGGCGCTCCGGGCTGCAGCAGGATCCATCTTCTCTTTACCCTCGGCGATGACATCCGAAGCCATCCGGATCGTTGTTAAAGGAGTGCGTAGTTCGTGGGAGACGTCGGATACGAAACGCTGTTGTAGTCGAGAAAGGTTTTCTAAGCGAGAAATCTGTTGCTGCATCGAAAGCGCCATCTCGTTAAAGGAGATAGCAAGTCGAGCCATCTCATCTTCACCAGAGACAAGCATCCGACGATTCAAATCACCTGCGGTTAATTGTTCAGCAATCTCTGCCGCATCTCGCACTGGATTGATGGCCTGACGAATGACGTACCATGAGATTCCACCAATCATAAAGACGAGGAGGAATCCAGCAAATAAAAGCAATCGGCCGATGAAGTCGACGATCGTCTGCTGCTCTGTTAAAAGAAATACGTAGTACAACTCGTATGGCGATTGTGGTGGAATTTCGATCGCATTTCCGACAATGATCGCACTTCTTCGGGTTCCATCCTGAAATCTAATTTCGCCGCGAATCCATTTGGCGGCTCCAAATTTCCGGACAGAGACTCGTAACGAATTTGGAATAGATGTGAGGTCAATATTTCCCGAGGCGCCATTGAACTTAGCGTTCGACTTTTTCACGAGGGGTGAGCCTATGAGCACAACTTCGCGAGGAGTAGTTGCCGCCGTTGGGTCATTCGATTGCAGAATCTTTGCAACCACCGCCTGTAATTTGAGTGATGGTAGGTAGAGCGTTGCGTCTAGTTGACCCTGGGCATACTCATATAGTGACTGCGCTTCGGATACCGAACCACTGGACTTCTCTCGATAAATTCCGCTAGAAATCTGTCTGAAGAGAATGCTACCTACGAGTGAGATGAGAATGATGGAGAGCAAAAAGGTTGTTGTAATGACGCGAAAGAGGATTGAGCTCCGCCATTTCACGCCTAGCCATCTCATACCAGGCTCGATCCCGCCTTATATCCAACACCCCTTACGGTGAGAACGATCTGAGGATTATCAACATCTTCTTCAACCTTCGCACGCAATCTTTGAACATGGACATTTACCAGACGAGTGTCGGCGGCATTTTGATAACCCCATACCTCGCTCAGCAGTGCATCCCGGGTGAATACTCGACCAGGCTCTTTCGCTAGAGCGACGAGGAGATCGAACTCCAAGCGCGTTAGCGGAATCGTCTTCCCGTTTCTAATGATCGTGTGTGCAACCTGGTCGATGACAATGTCACAGATACGCAGGGTGGTCGAACTTTCAATGCTGGAGCGACGTAAGCGAACCTTGATTCGAGCGACCAGCTCGGCCGGGTTAAAAGGTTTAATCATGTAATCATCGGCGCCAGCTTCGAGCCCCTTCACGACATCGTAACTGTCGCCCTTAGCGGTTAACATAACAATTGGAACCATCGACTTTTCGCGAATTTTATTGCAGACTTCGATACCGCTTAAACCGGGAAGCATCACATCAAGCAGCACAAGATCTGGCTCATGTGAATTGAAAATCGCCATAACTTGATCGCCAGAGTTGACCAGGTCAACCTCAAAACCTGAACCGTTAAGAACGATCCCAAGCATCTCGGCTAAATCTTGGTCATCATCGACAACCATAATGAGCGTCATTAGCTGCCATGCTCCCAAGAGTTGAGGTAGAGCTCCTGAGCGGGGGTCAATGTGTCGATCGATGCCCCCATGCTGGCGAGCTTGAGGCGTGCGACCTCTTTATCAATTTCTGTTGGGACATTGTGCAGACCTGCCCCCAACGATGCTGCGGCTTTAATCAACCATTCGGCGGTGAGCGCCTGATCAGAGAAGGACATATCCATTACCGAAGCCGGGTGGCCCTCTGCCGCGCCAAGATTAACGAGTCTGCCTTCAGCAATAAGCAGTAGGCGACGACCATCAGCCAGTACGTATTCATCTGTGGAATGACGAATTCGCTTGTTCTTCTTAGCAGCGTTCTGCTCGAGCCAGGCTACATCGATCTCAATATCGAAATGTCCAGAGTTGGCAAAGATTGCGCCATCCTTCATAACGGCAAAGTGTTCCTCACGGAGTACATCACGGTTACCAGTGACGGTAACGAAGAAATCACCGATCTTCGCAGCATCCATTGAATTCATAACCCGATAGCCCTGCATCAACGCATCGAGAGCCTTTGTTGGGTCAATTTCAGTAACAACTACATTCGCGCCCATACCGCGAGCACGTTCCGCAACACCCTTGCCGCAATAACCAAAACCACATACAACAAAAGTTGAACCAGCGATCAAACTGTTTGTGGCACGGAAGAGCGCAAACGAGCGACCTTGGTCATATCGACTTCAACAACGGTCGTGAGCTGAGCACTGATTTGTAGCGACTCAACCATGCG
>CAIKID010000303.1 GCA_903827345.1 uncultured Actinomycetes bacterium
GAGCGATGCCGCGTAGATAAGAAGGGGAATCCGCAAAGACGCAGAGCGCTGCGATCGATGGAGTTAATTCTCCAACATCGTGCAGATCGATATCGATGCCATGAATCGCACCGCCAGTAATAGCTAAATCATCACCCTGGAATTCAACATGTGCACCCATCTGGGTGAAGATATCGCGGAGATCATCACCGGGTTGCGTTGTCGATCGGGGCCAATCGCGAATAACAACGGTGCCGCCACTGATCATTGCTGCGCCCATAAATGGCGCTGCGTTAGAGAGGTCTGGCTCAATGACTGAATCTGTGCCGTGCATGATCGCGGGTTTTACGGTCCACTGATTGTCGCCGACAACTACTTCGACACCCTTTTCGCGGAGCATGGCGATAGTCATTTCAATATGGGGGAGCGAAGGTAGCGAAGTACCGACGTGCTTAACGGTGACTCCCTCTTTAGTGGCAGGAGCTACCAGCAAGAGCGCCGAGATGAATTGGCTCGACAAAGTTGCATCTACTTCAACGGTGCCACCGCGCAGTTGGCCGTTGGCGTTGATGGTCATTGGCAATGAATAGCGTCCACCATGTTCAATCGAAACGCCCAAGGCTTCGAGCGCTTTGATGACAGGACCGAGCGGACGTTCGTGCGATCTGGCATCGCCATCAAAATGAATAATCCCCTTAGCCATCGCGGCTACCGGCGGCAGAAAGCGCATCACCGTTCCGGCGTTGCCGACATCGACAGAAGCTGGGCCAAAGAGTGGAGCCGGAGTAATAGTCAGATCGCCATTTGCTGCGGTTTCGATCCCCACCCCAATTGCCTTTAAGCCAGCGATCATCAAGGCGGAATCACGAGAGTGGAGCGGACGGCGCAGAACTGATGGTGAATCGCAGAGCGCGGCCAAGATCAAAGCCCGGTTTGTCACGGATTTGGAGCCAGGAATTGTGAGCGTCGCTTTTACCGGGAGGTTCCCCCGGTAGGGAGCGCGCCACAAATTCGTCATACGGTAAGCCTACCTGAGATACCTTTACGCTCATGTGCGGTCGATATGCCCTCAGCGCCAGCCAGGATGAGCTGATGGATGCCTTTGAGATCACCACTGGTTATGTAGGCCCGGTTCTACCCGCCGACTGGAACATCACACCGACGCGCGATATTTACATCGTGCGCGATAATCGTGAAGCCCAGCGTGAACTCACCACTGTCTCTTGGGGGCTGATCGCTCCTTGGTCAGAAGATGCACAAAGTGCGCTGCGCTCACAATCACAAGCCATTAATGCTCGAACCGAAACGGTGCACGAGAAGCCGACTTTCAGAAATGCATTTACATCCCGCCGTTGTTTGATTCCAGCGAGCGGTTATTACGAGTGGGCTACCGAGATGGGACCGTATGCTCCCAAGCAACCCTTCTTCATTCATGGTGATGGCTTGATTGCTTTTGCCGGAATTTGGGATCGTTGGCGCAGCCCCGATGGAAGTTATCAGGAGAGCGCTGCAATCATCACCCGGCCAGCGGTGGAATTTCTCGCGACCGTTCATCATCGCATGCCAACTTTCTTGCCCCGCGAGCGATGGGATGCATGGCTCGACCCCGCAATGAATAAGGTAGATGAGATCCGGGGCTTGATGGATATTGCGCAGCCCGCTCTGGGTTTGAGCGCTTATCCAGTCTCTTCCCGCGTAAATTCGACAGCTAACAATGGTTCGCAACTCATTGCGCCAATCGAACTCGGCGAGCCAGAGACCCTCTTCTAAGCGGGAATAAACTTTCCGTTCAGGTGGTTCACACCTTGTGGGAGTAGCCTTGGCGGTAATGGATATCAATCAATCTGAGGTCGCGGTCGTTGATCGCGCCACTGAGAGCGCTGCCCAAAAGAAGGCGCGCTTTGAGCGTGATGCCCTGCAGTACACCAATCAGTTATACGCAGCAGCCATGCGTTACACCAAGAATCCGCAGGATGCCCAGGATCTGGTGCAAGATACCTATGCCAAGGCCTTCGTCGCCTTCCATCAATTTGAACCAGGTACCAATCTCAAAGCCTGGCTCTATCGCATTCTCACCACAACTTTTATCAATACATATCGCAAGGACCAGCGTCGCCCGCAGATCAGCGATGGCGAGCTCGAAGATTGGCAGATTTATGACGCTGCCAGCCACACCAGCGATCAAGGCCGCTCCGCCGAAGATGTCGCACTCGATGGTATCGTCGATGTAGATGTCAAAGCTGCGCTCGCTGCCATGCCAGAAGATTTTCGTATGGCTGTCTATCTCGCCGACGTTGAAGGATTCTCCTACAAAGAGATCGCCGATATTGTCGGAGTGCCATCAGGTACCGTGATGTCTCGTCTGCATCGAGGTCGCAAACTCCTTCGCAGCTCGCTCGCCGAATACGCCAAGGACCGTGGATTTAATCGAGGTAGCGATGCATAATTCTGCGCACCTACCCTGCGATCAAATTCTGCAGACTCTGGTCCTATTCATCGATCATGAGCTCCCATCCGAGCAGGAGTATCAGTCCTATATGACCCACTTCCAAGAATGTGCGGATTGCAACGAAGAGATGTTGCACGAGAGCACCGCTGTAGCCTTTTTGAAGGAATTGCTCCAAATGAACTGCAATGAGCAGGCGCCGCAAGAACTCCACGATCGGATTTTGCAACAAACAGAAGAGCTAGCCGGGCAGTCTCAAGTCCAGTTCTTCTCGTCATCTACCACCATCACGAATTTCACTTTTGACGGAACTACCTCGATCCAAGTGACGCAAGAGTTCACCCAAGAGATTCGCCACGACTTTAACGAAGAGCAGTAACTCCTACTTTTTACCCTCACATCCATTAAGTTTTGGGTATGCAACCAGAGCAACTTGTGGGATCGGTAGGGATGGCTTCCCTCACCGTCCGTCCGCTCGATACCGGGGTCGCGCAAGGGTTCAACGATCTGCCAGTACTAGCTGCAAATTCTGCTCTGAACGTTATCGAGTCAGCCTGTAGCGCTGCAATCGCCGAATACTTCGAAACCGGCGAAACTACCTTCACCATTGGCGCTGCTATTCAGATGCGGGGAGCGGTTGCTATTGGCGCCGAAGTTCGCGCTTTAGTGAAAGCCACAGAGTTCAGCGAAAATATCTTGACCTTCGAATGTGAAATTCATCAAGAGCAAAGAATAATCGCCGTCGCACAAGTGCAACGGCGATTAGTAGATCGCGTTTCTTTTATGGCACGGAGCGCAGCGGAAAATCTTCCGCGCACCAGCGCCGCTAGTTAATTAAGCCTTCTTGGTAGCCCAGAAGATCTCGGAGATCTCTTCGATCTTTGCCAACAACTTATCGGCTACTGCAACATCGTTTGTTCCCTTTGTGCCACCGGCACCAGCGAGCTTGGTAGCTTCATTGAACAAGGTGTTGAGTTGTGGGTATGCCTCGAAGTGTGGAGCCTTGAAGTAATCAGTCCAGAGAACCCAGAGGTGGTGCTTGACCATCTCAGAGCGCTCTTCCTTAACTGCTACTGCGCGTGACTTGAAATCAACATCGCTGCTGGCCGCGTACTTCTCCATGGCAGCTTTTACTGATTGTGCTTCGATCTTGGCCTGTGCAGGATCGTAGATTCCGCAGGGTAGATCGCAGTGGGCAAATCCAACGAGAGTTGGCTTAAACATAGGTGCTCCTTCTTTAATAAAAACGAATCGTCCTATGTGTCAGACTACTACTCCCATGGCACACCTTCCATTTAGAACTATTGCGGTGAGCGGCAACTCGATGAGCCCCACCTATAACGATGGCGATTGGCTGCTCTTTCGCCGTTTGCGTGCAGTGAGCGCGGCGCAACGCTTGGTAGGGAAAGTCGTGGTGATCGAGCGCGAGAGCTATCCCGGAATCCTGTTGATCAAGCGCGTGATGCGAGCAGATGAAAATGGACTTTGGGTCGAGGGCGATAACAAAGATGCCAGCACCGATTCAAGAACTTGGGGA
>CAIKID010000304.1 GCA_903827345.1 uncultured Actinomycetes bacterium
TAACGCTGGTTTTGCCTGATTCCTATGATGTAAACCTGTGATTTATTAGCCAGTAAGATTAGGCAGTGATTGCGACCCAGAGTGTTGAACTACGTGCTGGGGCCCGCCTCCTCGTAAAAGATGTAACTGTGCGAATTAACCACGGAGATCGCATTGGATTTGTTGGGAGAAATGGCGCCGGAAAAAGCACTCTCGCAAAAGTACTGGCAGGTGAGGGGTTACCCGCTGGTGGCCAAGTAATTCGCACCGGAACAATTGGTTATTTGCCGCAGGATCCGCGGACGGGCGATCAAGAAGAGAGCGTTATTAATCGCATCCTCTCTGCTCGCGGACTGGATCTGATCGTGACCCGGATGCGTAAAGCCGAAGAGGCGATGGCCACAGCTTCTATGGAAGAACTTGAACTGGCTATGGAGCGATATAGCCGTGTCGATCAAGAGTTCAGCGTTGCCGGCGGATATGGCGCATCATCTGAGGCGGAATCCATTGCAATGAACTTAGGGTTACCTGAGCGAATCTTTAATGACTCACTTGACGGGCTATCGGGTGGACAACGTCGCCGTGTGGAATTGGCTCGCCTGCTCTTTGGTGGATCTGAAACTCTTATCCTCGATGAGCCCACCAACCACTTGGATGCCGAATCAATTAACTGGCTCCGCGAATACCTCGGCAAATACTCCGGTGGCCTCGTCATCATCTCGCACGATGTGAATCTGATCGAAACCGTCGTTAATAAGGTCTTTTATATCGATGGAAATCGCAATGTCATCGATGTGTACAACATGGGCTGGAAGAAGTACCTCCAGCAACGTGAAGATGATGAGCATCGCCGCAAGAAAGAGCGCGCCAACGCCGAGAAGAAGGCGGCAATATTGGCTAAGCAGGGCGAGAAGATGCGCGCGAAGGCTTCTAAGGCAGTCGCTGCTCAAGGCATGTTACGTCGCGCCGATGCCCTCTTGGCTGGCCTGGAAGATGTTCGCAAATCTGACAAGGTCGCTAAGTTGCGCTTCCCTACCCCAGCTCCCTGTGGCAAGACGCCGCTCATGGCACATGGGCTTTCCAAGTCATATGGCTCACTAGAAATCTTTACCGACGTCGATCTCGCAATTGATAAGGGATCACGCGTGGTAATTCTCGGTCTCAACGGTGCAGGCAAGACCACCCTGCTTAAAATGCTTGCTGGAGTTACGGAATCGGACACTGGCGCGATCGAGCCTGGCCACGGATTGAAGATCGGCTATTACGCACAAGAGCACGAAATGCTTGACTTCGAGCGTTCGGTCCTTGAAAACATGATCTCTTCTGGTGAAGGCGTGGGCGAACCCCAAGCCCGCCAAGTTCTTGGATCTTTCTTGTTCAGTGGCGACGATGTACAAAAACCAGTGAAGGTATTGAGTGGTGGTGAACGAACGAGACTTGCTCTGGCGACCCTCGTCGTAGGTGCCGCAAACTTACTGCTGCTCGATGAGCCCACAAATAACTTGGACCCAGCCTCGCGCGATGAGATTTTGGCTGCGCTCTCTGAATATCAAGGCGCTGTTGTTATGGTGACGCACGATATTGGAGCTGTTGTTGCGTTAAAGCCCGAACGCGTTTTGCTATTACCCGATGGAGATGAAGACCTCTGGAACGATGAGTACTTCGATCTCATCTCCCTCGAATAATTGCGAGAATAATTACTAGCTTTTTAACCGCGTAACGCGACGGCAATCTGGCGGAAATCTTCTACCAAGATATCGATCTCGTTCTGCTCATGTGCCAAGCTAATCAACCACTGCTCATCAAGTCCCGGAGGCGTGATGATTCCACGGTTGAGCGACCAGAGCCACGACAATTCCGCAACTTTGAAATCTGTTGCCTTGTAATCGCGATAGTTGCGAACTGGGTCAATTGACCAGGTGATGCAACCCTTGATACCAAATCCAACGGTGTGAGCAGGAAGCTCGTACTCGTTGATGATATCTGTGATGCGATCGAGTGCCTGGTAGTTCAAAGCTTCTGCTTTGCCCAAACTGGCATCGGTGCAGACTTTATCCATAGCACGTACGCCCGCCATAGCAAGAGGGTTAGCGTTGAATGTACCGAAATGATGGAAGCGACCATCTGCAACAGCGGCCATGATCTCTTTCTTTCCACCAAAGGCGGCGAGTGGCAAACCGCCACCGATCGACTTAGCGAGACAGATTAGGTCTGGCTTAACTCCGATACGTGCAGCAGCGCCCTTAGGTCCCGCTGTAAGTCCAGTTTTTACTTCATCAAAGATCAAAATGACGCCGTATTGATCGCAGAGCGAACGAACCGCAGCGAGGTATCCCTCATCTGGCAGGACGATTGCTAAGTTCTCCAGAACTGGCTCCATGATCAAGCAAGCGATTGTCTTGGCATGAGCCATGAAAATCTTCTCTAGCGAAACCAAATTGTTAAATGGAACAACGTAAATCTCACCAGCATTGGTGCCGGCCGGAATTACTGGAGTTGGAGCATCAGCTGGTCCAGCCAATTTCAAATCTGGCTTTGCAGAAACTGTTAGCGGGTCATAGCTACCGTGGTAGCCGCCTTCAATCTTTACGACTCCATCTTTGCCTGAGTACGCCTTTGCCAAACGGACCGCATACATTGTGGCTTCGGTTCCAGAGTTGGTGAAACGGATTTGATCGACATCAAAGCGCTTACAAATGCGCTCTGCAGCGTCTCGAGAGATCGGCGATGGTGTTACAAAGAGGGTTCCAGTTTGTAGGGCCTTCTTTGCTTCAGCAACAACCTCAGGGTTGAGGTGGCCTGCGAGCATCGCGCCAAATCCCATAGAGAGATCGAGGAGCTTGCGACCATCGACATCGGTCATCCAAGCGCCTTGCGCGCTGACGATCGATAATGGATAAGGATCCCAATGTTGGAAGCTAGATGGAACGCCTAATGGCATGGAGCCCAGTGCGAGATCAAATTCAATCCGCGAGGCGAAGGTGGACTTTGTGAAGCGCTCCCATTCAGTTGCGAGCAGTGAATCAACTCGGCTGTGATTGATGGGGCGAGGATTATTACTAAGTTTCCTAAAGGTTTGTGGCTCTAGTGTCGAAGTCATTTACGAACGTTGTGTGCATCGAGGACTCTTGGCTGGTGCCAAGACACGATGACAGTCTCCCTTGTAGTTTTCGCTCCCTTTGGTTACCAGAGATTTTATACAGTTCGTATAAGTGATCTATGACTCAAAAAGCGCTAATGGCAAGGTAGCAGAAAGCCATCTGAAATTCACCTCTGCCAGCCTTTTCAGGGCGCGCCTTAGACTTTTTTGCAATAAAGTTCAACTTCTCGCGGACAAAAGTCACAATTTCGGAAGGTTTACCATGTCTCAATCAGATAAAACGCAAAGTAATAAAAAGCATCATTGGCAGCCAGGTGATGAAGGTTTAGACCCTAATCGGTGGATGGCACTTGTTGTTATCGCAATTGCATCTTTGATGATCGTTCTCGATGCGTCCATCATTAATTTAGCTCTTCCCAAAGCGCAAGTGGCTTTGCATATTTCAAATGTGAATCGTCAGTGGGTCGTTACCGCTTACTCACTTGCATTCGGATCTCTACTTCTTCTCGGCGGTCGTATTGCCGATTATGTTGGTCGCAAACGCGTATTCATGATTGGACTCCTTGGATTTGCCGGAGCATCTGCACTTGGTGGTTTCTCTACAAATCAAGGAATGCTCTTTGCATCGCGCGGATTGCAGGGAGCTTTCGCCGCTCTCCTGGCTCCAGCCGCACTCTCATTAATCAACGTAACTTTCACAGTTCCTAAAGAACGTGCGCGTGCATTTGGCGTGTATGGCGCAATCTCTGGAGGAGGAGCTGCAATCGGTTTGATTGCTGGTGGCGCACTCACCGAATTCGCAAATTGGCGTTGGTGTCTCTTTGTAAATGTTCCAATCGCAATCATCGCGGTCTTCCTCGCCATTCCAAATTTACATGAATCAAAGTCACCCGGAGATAACAAATATGACGTTCCAGGTGCTGTCACGGTCACCCTCGGGCTCGTAAGCCTGGTGTACGGATTTAGCCAAGCGGCCGACCACGGTTGGGGTGACATTCGTACCTATCCATACTTCCTCTTTGCAGTAGTTCTTATCGCAGCGTTCATCGGAATCGAAAAGATGGTGAAGAATCCCTTGCTTCCCCTGCGTGTGCTCAGTGAGCGAAATCGCGGAGGTTCATACCTGGCTTCATTGTTGACCGGAACCGGCCTCTTCGCGATGTTCCTGTTCCTGTCCATCTATATGCAAAACTTCCTGCACTATTCCCCTCTCCGCTCTGGCTTCGCCTTCTTGCCATTTAGCGGTGGAATTATTATCGGAGCTGGAATTGCATCACAGTTGCTTCCAAAGGTCGGACCACGGCCCCTCATGGTCGGCGGCTTGATCGTAGGAGCAGGAGGACTCTGGCTTCTGTCGGGTATCACTCCAACTTCTGAGTACGTAAAAGCAATTTTGCCTGCAATGGTCATCATGTCACTGGGAATGGCCTTCGTATTTATACCTAGTGCGAGTACTGGATTGCACAATGCTGGAGAACATGACGCTGGCGTTGCCAGTGCCGTGCTAAACACCAGCCAGCAAATCGGTGGGTCTCTTGGAGCTGCACTTCTCAATACCGTGGCGATCTCCTCGGCATCTGCGTACATCAAGGGGCATGCCGCGCTGGGCGATAAGGCCACGATCTATGGCCAGGTCCATGGCTTCAGCACCACCTTCAAGATTGGCGCCGGCTTCTTGTTGCTCGCCGCACTCGTCTCCGCACTCCTGATCAATGTAGGCAAGGACTCTCTCGTAGAGCACGAGGGTGACGCGGCTCTTTAACCAGACTGCACGAAGAGCCTTATTGCGATAAATTACTACTTGCGAATCATTCGCAAGTAGTGAGGTCGAAAGGGCAGAATGAACGCTCCAGTTAGCACCACAAAGAGGTCGAGGAATCCTTTCGCGAGCCTCTCTGCTGATGAGCGTCGCCGTCTCGGGGCCATGTTTGCCGTGATCTTCTTCCTACTCTTCGGCGGACTAATTCTGATGGCCTTTGCCACCTCCGGCCACTATCACCTGGCAGATGGAACGATGTTTGGCTGGGGCACGGGATTTCTAGCGCTCACCCTCGGTATGCGCCACGCCTTTGATGCAGACCATATCTCTGCCATCGATAACACCACACGTAAGTTGATGGCTGAGGGTCAACGTCCGATGGGCGTTGGATTCTTCTTCTCGCTCGGCCACTCCTCGGTCGTTACCGCATTAGCGATCATTCTCAACTTTGGAATTAAATCACTGGGTGTTCAGGTCAAGAATCAAAATTCCAGCCTCCACCACTACACCGGTCTTATCGGTACTTCGGTGAGCGGAGCATTCTTAGTTCTCATTGCACTTCTCAATTTGTTGGTTTTGGTATCAGTTCTCAAAGTATTCGTGGCGATGCGCAAGGGAAGCTATAACGAGGCAGAGCTGGAAAAACATTTAGACTCTCGTGGATTCATGATGCGCTTCTTTGGGCCTATTGCACGCCGCATCGATGCTAGCTGGAAGATGTACCCGCTCGGCATTCTCTTCGGACTTGGCTTTGACACTGCAACAGAAGTTGCACTTCTTGTACTCGCAGGATCTTCTGTAGTTGCAGGACTCCCCTGGTGGGCGATCCTTTCTCTGCCAATGCTTTTTGCGGGAGGAATGAGCTTGCTAGACACCATTGATGGCTCTTTCATGAACTTCGCTTATGGTTGGGCATTTTCCAAGCCAGTACGTAAGGTTTATTACAACATCGTAATTACGGGACTGTCTGTAGTTGTCGCGCTCTTTATTGGTGGACTTGAAGTAGCCCAAGTCTTCGCGCAGCAGTTAAAACTCACAGGCGGATTTTGGAACTACGCCCTGGCTTTCAACATCAATAAAGCGGGATTTATTATCGTTCTCATGTTTGTAATCGTCTGGGGTCTGGCGTTGGCTATCTGGCGCTTTGGTAAAGTTGAAAGTCGTTGGCACGATCATGCGCACAAATCACAACAGCAGCGCGGTGAAGATGAGAACCACGCTGCTGCTGGTATTGAACTAGGACCGATTACTGCCGGTTTTACGATCGATTAACGCTCGATCGTTCCCGCAATAAACTCTTCAGTGCGCTGCTGCGCGACATCATCGGTGTATTGAACTGGTGGGGACTTCATAAAGTAGCTGGCAGGTGAGAGCAATGGCCCACCGATCTTGCGATCGAGAGCGATCTTTGCGCAGCGAAGGGCATCAATGATGACACCAGCAGAGTTTGGTGAATCCCATACTTCGAGCTTGTATTCGAGGTTTAGCGGAACATCGCCGAAGGCGCGGCCCTCAAGGCGAACATAGGCCCACTTGCGATCATCAAGCCAAGGGATGTAATCCGATGGTCCAATGTGCACGTTCTTGGCACCCAAGTCATGATCCAACTGCGAGGTCACAGATTGGGTCTTGGAAATCTTCTTTGATTCGAGGCGATCGCGCTCCAACATGTTCTTGAAGTCCATGTTTCCACCGACGTTGAGTTGGTAAGTGCGATCAAGGTGCACTCCACGATCTTGGAATAGTCGAGCCATGATGCGGTGTGTGATGGTTGCACCGACCTGTGACTTGATGTCATCTCCGATGATTGGGAGGTTTGCCTTGGTGAACTTGTCAGCCCAGACCGGGTCTGATGCAATAAATACAGGAAGTGCGTTAACAAACGCTACGCCGGCATCGAGCGCACACTGTGCGTAATGCTTGGCAGCCAACTCGGAACCTACAGGGAGGTAGCAGATTAAGACATCGACCTTGCGCTCTTTGAGAACTGCAACGACATCTACAGGCTCGGCTGTTGATTCAACGATTGTCTCGCGGTAGTAACGACCAAGGCCATCGAGGGTAGGTCCACGTTGCACGATGAGGCCTGTTGTGGCTACATCAGAAAATTTGATGGTGTTGTTCTCGGAAGCCCATATTGCATCGGCGAGATCGAGGCCAACCTTCTTGGCGTCAACATCGAATGCTGCAACGAAATTTACGTCGCGAACATGGTAACCACCAAGGACTGCATGCATTAGTCCAGGGATTTCGACATCAGCTGCCGCATCCTTGTAGTAAGTCACGCCTTGGATGAGCGAGTTGGCACAGTTTCCTACGCCGATAATCGCTACGCGGATCTCTTTGCTTTGGGTCACGAGGACTTCCTTTCGGTGTTGATCATTTCTTGTAGCCAAGCGATTTCGCGCTCAGCAGATTCCAATGAGTGACGACGCCACTCAACTAAATAACGATCGATTCCTTCAGGAGACTTCTCAAGTTCGACGCGAAGGATCTTTGCCTTCTCATCAAGCTTGTGATGACGCCCTTCTAGGATTTGCAGACGATTGCGTTGTGGAGTTGGGCCAAAGAATGCGAACCGAACTTCAAAACTTTCATCTTCCCAACTATCTGGCTCGCTGCTCGATGAGATCGCCTCAAAGCGCCTTAGACCAGCGTCGGTTATTGCATAAACGATTCGCGAGCGCCGACTGCCGCCCACCTCAGCTGAAACACTCTCTTGGATAACCCCGGCTTCTAGCATGCGATGCAACTGGGGGTAAAGGACAGAGAAGGAGAGGGCGCGGAATGGGCCATAAATAGCCGTCATCCGCTTGCGGAGCTCATACCCGTGGAGTGGACCTTGGCTGAGGACGCCAAGGAGGGCGAACTCAAGGGATTCACTTCGCGAGCGCATCTAGGTACTCCAATTAGTATTTCGAATAGGTACTATCGAATCGATATAACGAGACGTAACCTATCGATTCGATACAAAACTGTCCACTTCAAACCGCCCTAGCCCACTACCCTGAGCGAGTGACTTTGATCATCCCCTCCCGGCTCTGGGAATACCTCATAGCAGCCA
>CAIKID010000305.1 GCA_903827345.1 uncultured Actinomycetes bacterium
ACCCACATGAAGTCGGCATACATAAATTCCACGATCGGTTTAAATCTACCGTCAATTGCGATTCCTCCGCCCAAGCCCGTAAATGCATTCTCGCTAATCGGCGTGCCAAGAATACGATCAGGGAAACGATCTTTCAGCCCTTTGGTTGCACCATTTGTTCCACCCGCAAGACGATGCACATCTTCGCCCATAATGACAACAGAACTATCTTTCTCCATCTGACGGCCGAGGACTTTAGAAACAGAGTCAATAAACTTCGCTTCCACGATTTCACCTTGATACGTAGCCAGCTCTGAATAGCGCGCTCCAATAAATTCAGAGAGATCTCCACGCACTCCGGTATTTACAAATGCTGGATCGGGCCATTCACTATCTCTTATTTTGCGCTTAGGAGGATTGGAATCAGGAATTGGCTCGAGCAAGATATTTCCGGTCTCTTCCATCAATTTTTTGCCGCGCGCAACCAGTGCATCAATTTCGGCCTGGGTAATCAGACCACGGCGAATGAGATGAGATGACACCTGCAGAATAGGATCGCGCGCCTTGTAACTGGCCTCTTCTTCTTTGCTGCGATATCCAAAGGCGCTGCCCGGGAAGGTTCCACTCTGATGGAAATAGCGATAAACGTCAGCTTCAATCATCGTTGGCCCATTGCCGGCTCGCATATGCGCAACAGCTTCTGTCATCGCGATATGTACGGCGAGCGGATTCATGCCATCAACTTTCCAGCTGGGGATATTAAATCCTTGACCGCGCGCAGAGAGGCGGGGTTCCCCCGTTGATTCCATTACATGCGTTGACACCGCATACATATTGTTTTCGATAAAGAAGCAGATGGGCAACTTCCATGCTGAAGCTAAGTTAAAACTTTCCAGCGTTGAACCGATGTTTATCGCGCCATCTCCGAAGTAAGTCACCGAAACTGCATCAGTGCCTGCGAACTTATGCGACCAAGCAAATCCTGCGGCGAGTGGCACTCCGCCGCCCACGATGGCATTTGTACCCATTGCACCGGCTTCCTTCATCTGAAGGTGCATGGAGCCACCACGACCATGGCTAAATCCGCGATCCAAGCCGGCAATTTCAGCGAGGGTACGTAGTACTACCTCGCGTACCGCTGGGGAAAATTCCGCGCGTGGATCAAATCCTTGCGGCTGTAGATGAGTCAAAACCTTTGCTAAGAATTGGTGGTGGCCGCGGTGCGAGCCGTTAACGCTATCCGTGCTGCGCAGTGGAAGAGCTGAGGCAACAGCGCCACCTTCTTGGCCAATGCTGGAATGGACCGGTCCGTGAATCAAAGTGGCCGCCGCGAGTTCCAGTAAATACTCTTCAAAGGTACGTATCAGCACCATCTCAACGAGCATGTTGTTTAGGAGTGCAGGCTCGGCGTTATCCCAATCCGATGGCATGACCGCGACTTCCAACCATGGGGCGGTCGATTTGTGCTTGTGATGAAGTGGCATTTATTCACTTACCTTCTTAACAAATTTTTCGGGGTGATGGTCAAAAGCCTTTCCATTGGGATAGGAAACCAATTCAAACTGCATTCCCCATGGGGATAAGAAGTAAACCCAGTGCTGACCCTCGCTAGGACCCTTACTGGTGGTTGGTTCACCCTGAATTTCAACGTTATGTGCTTTGAGGTGGGCAAGCGCTGCGTTCATGTCATCAACGTAGAGCGCAACATGATGTCCACCAACATCACTGTTTTTTGGGGCTTTAGGGTTTTGAACGGGAGCGGAATACTCAAACACTTCAAATGTTGCCACGCCATTGAGCCTAAAAAAATGCAACTCTTTCATGATCGCTCGCGGATCTACATTGAGATGTTCCTTCATCCAGTTTTCTTCACTCTGGAATGGCCCGAGCGTGTACATGTATTCGCACCCTAAAACATCAATAAAGAATCGTGTTGCCTCTTCCAAATCGGGAACCGTAATACCGACGTGATCTACTCGCTGCAGACCGGGTATCCCTTTTGACATGACCATGATGTTAGTAAGGATTTGCCACAAAGAGCTCTTGAGCAGGGAACTTAGTCAAGATATGTACACCACTATCGGTGA
>CAIKID010000306.1 GCA_903827345.1 uncultured Actinomycetes bacterium
GCACCTGTATCGGTGATGCGTGTTGCATCACCGGCTGCAAGTGAAGAGGCTTGGGTTGGATCATCCAAGGTGATCGTTACCGACGATCCCTTAACAGATTTGATAGTGCCAGTGATGCGAGTTCCGCCGCCACCGAATCCACCAAAGCCACCTGCTGCAGCGCCTGTCCCGGCTGTTGCACCTGTTCCACCGCCCCCACCGAAAGAGGCACGGAGCGAGGCGAAGGAAGATGCTCCGGAAACTGTCGCTGACTTACCAGCTTCGTAGTGACCATACCAAGTACCAACCGAAAGCAGCCCGACAATCACAAAGAGGATACCTAGCCCTTTGGTGTACTTGTTGGTCCATTGGAATGTGCCCTTAGCGAGCTCTTCCTTGAGGTTGTCTTCAACCTCGGTAGCGAAGAGATCAAACTTCGGTGCGTCGGGAGTTATTTCATCATTCATGACGGAGTGCCTCGATTGGTCGTAGTGATGCTGCGCGTGATGCTGGGTAGCCACCGAAGAAGACACCGATCAAGATGCTTACTCCGAAGGCCAAGAAGACAGATGCAGGAACGATTACTGGCTTTGTGCCGGCGATAGTGAAGTGGCTACCGGCAAAGCCCGCCACAACTCCTAAGGCCCCACCTAAGAACGACAATATCGTTGCTTCGATCAGGAACTGGCTCAAAATTGCGCCTTTGGGGGCGCCGATAGCCTTGCGGATACCGATTTCACGAGTTCGTTCGATGACGGTAACTAACATGATGTTAGTAATACCGATACCGCCGACTAATAGTGAGATGGCAGCGACCATACCGAGCAAGGTCGTAAATGTCTGCGAACTTGTAGATGCGGTCGTCAGTAACGATGCCTGATTGAAGACGCTGAAATCTGCAGTCTTGCGACCGGAAATTCCATGTCGTGCATCGAGGATCGCTGTGAGTTCAGTTTGCGCAGCATCTGTCGTCTTTGAATTCGTTGCTTCAACGATGATGCTTGAAAGCGGTTGATTGCCGGTGATGGAGTTTTCCATCGTGGTTATCGGGATCAAGACCAAGCTATCACCATCTTGGAATCCCGATGCACCTTTAACGGTCGTCAAACCGATAACGGTGAATTCGATTCCAGAACAGCGCATAGTCTGTCCAATAGGACTGGCGGTGCCAAAGAGTGCGGTAGCAGTTGTCTGTCCTATGAGTGCAACTCGCCTGCTTTGAGTCACATCATCATTGGTGAAGTAAGAACCGGATTGAATAGAAGTATTGCTCGCTTTGTAGTAAGCGGGCCATGTTCCATAAAATGTTGATGGGGTAGTTGTGCTAGCTCCAACAACACAAGTTCCGTTAGTAGAAGCGATGGGCGCGACTTGCAGGATATCCGGAGCCTGGGTCTTATCCATCAGCGCTGCAGCATCCAGGATAGTGAGCGGCTTCTGCGAAGAAGCGCTGGTACGGGCGCGGGCGCCAAAGCCCCCACCTCCCGATCGGACTTGCAGCGAGTTCGTACCAAGACGGTCAAGGGAAGCCTGGATCGCCTTACTGGAACCGTTACCAACAGCCAGCAAAATAATCACCGATGCAACACCGATAGTGATGCCGAGGACGGTCAGAAAGGTGCGGAGGCGATTGGTAAATAGCCCGCGGATTGCGAAGCGTACGATTTCAAGGACACTCATGCGACGCGCTCCTTATTGAGTTCATCGCTGACGATCTTGCCATCGCGCATCCGAATAATTCGTTTAGCGCGATGCGCTACATCGAGTTCGTGCGTGATCACGACGACGGTGCGTCCCGCAGCATTGATTTGGTCGAAGAGGTCTAACAAGTCCGCAGTTGACTTGGAATCAAGTGCGCCTGTTGGTTCATCTGCCAAGAGCAGTGCGGGGCGGGTCACAAGCGCGCGAGCTACCGCAACGCGTTGTTGCTGTCCCCCAGATAACTCTGTTGGCTCGTGATTAATGCGATCACCTAGTCCAACGACACCGAGTGCCACCAGGGCGCGTTCGCGACGCTCCTTGGATTTAACACCTTGATATGCCATGGGTAGCTCGACATTTGCAATAGCAGTCGTCCGCGGAATCAGGTTGAAAGATTGGAATATAAATCCGATCTTTCTGCCGCGGACGATCGAAAGATGGATTTCGTCCATCGAAGAGATTTCGATGCCATCTAAAAAGTATTCACCGCTGGTCATGTTGTCGAGCGCTCCCAAGATATTCATCAGGGTGGATTTACCCGAACCCGATGGACCCATGATCGCTACATATTCGCCAGCCTCGATGGTCAAACTGACCCCATTGAGAGCGAAGATCGATGCATCACCTACGCCATAACGCTTTACTGCGTCACGAACTTCGATGACAGGTAATTTATCAACCACCGAATCCACCACCGCCACCACCACGGCCTCCGCCTCCGCCTCCGCCACCTGTGATGCCGCCGATGCCAGCGCCGCCTAAGACAGATGGGACACCCGTGAGCGATGAGGAAGAGCTAACAACTGCAGGTAGAGCGACGATCTGGCCAACTTTGAGTCCTGACAAGATTTCATCGCTCGAATCACCGACAATGCCCACGAGAACTGGGGTTGGAGTTTCGACTTTCTTGCCAGCTACGGTTGTTACAACATTGACTGTTGTATTCGAGCCACGCGTTGTAACCGCGCGTGATGTTACAGAGATGGCATTTGGTGAGTCGGCGACAATTACCGTTGCGGTAGTCGTCATACCTGGCTTAAGGCCAGCGACTTTGCCGGTCAACTGGAATGTCACGGTATACGTGGTCGCGCCGCTCGCTGTCGTTGGCAGCAAAGCAACCGCAGAAACTTTGGCGGGCCCTTGAGCATTAGGAAGCGCGGTAAAGGCCATGGAGGCGCTCTGACCGACGGCAATCTTTGCGACATCAGATTCAGAGAAGCCTGCGGTCACTTGTAGCCCACCTACATCGGTAAGCACAATGAAACCAGTTGCTCCAGTCGCGCCATTGGTAGGCGTCACATTTGGGCTGATAGTTGCGCCGACCAAGGTATTAGAGATCGATGCGATCTTTCCAGATACCGGGGCGGTGACTGTTGCACCCGCTAAGTTCTTCTGGGCTAGGACCAAGCCAGCTTGGGCAACCGTAACTGCGGCCTGGTCCACCGTCGTAGTGGTATCGACAGCAGATCCGTTGTTCTGTGTTTGATAAAGCTTGAGAGCATACTGCGCTGAATCGATGGATGCCTGAGCGCTTGCGAGCGTCTGCGCATTCTTCTTTACGTTAAGCGCCGCAGTTGATTGTGCATCCGTATAACTCTGTTGGTCCGCAACCAGCGTCTGAGCATCTTTTGCAAGATTCTGCTGTTGCGTGATGAGAGAATTGTTATAGGTAGTTTGCGCTGCGGTAACTGCACTGGCGTATTGGGTCAGCGTCGTACAGTTGGCATTGACTGTATCAATGGAAGCGCAAAAAGTCGGCGTTATACCTGCTGGGCCATATAAGCCTTCATAATTATTGTATGTGAGTTGGGCACTTGCTAGCGAATTCTTCGCGGTATCAACGCTGGATTGATAAAGCCCGACGTTTTGCGTAGTTGTTGTCTTATCGTTATTGAGCTTATTAAGAGCTGTCGCAACAGTTGTCGCGTCAGTTGCTTGTGATGCAGCAATGAGCGTCTGTTGATAAGCAAAATTGTTCTGAGCTGTTGTAACCGCATTTTGATCGTTCTGTAACTGCAGGGAAGATGTTGCAACAGTTGTGGTGATTGCGGCTAAGTTGGCTTGTGCCTGCGCCAAACTGGATTGCGCTTGTGCAACCGAGCTACTTAGGCTGGTGGTGTCCATCTGAGCTAAGACTTGGCCGGCAGAAACGCTTTGACCAACTTTGACATTTAATTTAGACAAGGTGCCTGAAACTGTGGGAGCCAGCGCAATATCGCTCGGGCTGATAACAGTTCCCGACGACGAGACCGTCGAAGAGACATCGCCTCGGGTAACGGTGACGGTGGAGAGGGCTACTGGAGCCGCTTTAGGGTGGAGGGAGGTGTACCCCCAGAAGCCAACTGCAGCTATAGCCACCACGATCACTAAATTGATTATCAAAATACGGAACCGAGATTTATTCATGAGTACACCTTATGTAACTTTTTCGTGATTAAACGGCCAAATTTCTGTTAATTAACTGAGAATCAAGCGGAGGGCTCGGCGATACTCCACGCAGTGTCTTCATTTCGGTTGATGACCCAGACCTTGTATTCGGATAACTCAGGCTTCATGAAGTAGGTCGCCCCATCTTTGCCGGCGACGATCAGGGCGGTGGCGAGGGCATCACAGAGCCCACCATCTGGACCTAATACGGTTGCACTTCGAGCACCGATTGCGATCAATCCAGAGTGAGGGTCCTTGATATGGGCGCCAATTTCATAGGTGCCCGATGTAGCAATCGCGCCTTCGTAAATCTCAAATATTTTGAGCACTTCAAACTTATTTTCAGGGCTGCGCACCCCGATGGCCCAGGGCCTTCCATTTTCGTAGCCACCCGCAAGAAATAAATCTCCCGAACAGTTCACTTGGATATTTTCTGCGCCATGGCGTTGCAGGATTCGGGTGCATGCTTCGGCAGCCCAACCTTTGACGTACCCTGAAGGGTCATAGCCGCCCTTAACCACCCATGGATCAAAGGAGCCATCGGTCAGGTCGCGCGCCACTTCACAGAGGTGCCAGACCTCTTGCATCTGTGCTGATGCATTTTCAATCTTTAACTCACCACGGCGTATTTGGGACACCTGCGAAGTAGGTTTATAGGTTGAAAACTCTTCGTCAATCAATCTTACGTAATCAATCACTTCAGCTAGGCCAGCGTTGAGTTCATCAAGACCAACTTTGGTGGAGGCCACTTCAATAAAGACAATAGTGCCCCAGACATCAATCTCAGCTGTTGTATGCGCTCTGTCTGCCAATTACAAACCTGCCTTTGTCAACGCAGATTGCAATGAATTAGCCCACCCTTGTGAAGTGTATGAAGCGCCCCCAACGCCCTGAATGTTTGCAGATTGGGCCGCCAACGTTTCTTGTACCAAGTAAGGGATGGCTTGTGAATTGATCTGTTGATCACGGAATGAGTTGGTTGGATAAGTCAGCGCAATTGCATTTGTGATCTTGCCGTTGGCGACAACGATTTGTACCTGAACTGGGCCATAAGCAGTGTTCGCAGGTGCGCCGGTAAATGTGCCGCTGACACCCGCCGGTTTAGGCGTGGAAACTGGAGTGGGAGTTGATGCCGGAGGCGGTGTAGTCGCCTTCGTTCCACCTGTAGGTTTTTTCGTTGGTTTCTTCGTAGGTGTAGAAGTGGCTTTGCTTGTAGAAGCAGGCGTAGGTGAGGCGAGAGGTGTTGCTGTGGTGCCCCCCGCAAGTGAACCCCCGGTGCCCAGTGCCAATCCAGTCGTTGCCCCAAATTGTGGCGGCGTGATTGAGAGAACAGTGCCAAGACCGCCAATGGTGCCTCCGGCGATTAAAAAGAAGCGTCTACTAAGCATTGTTATCTCCCTTATTCAACCGAGTGAAATTCAAATTCTTCGTTATGAAAACGATCCTTTGGAATACCAACGTCACGAGCAGCTTTACGAACTGTCTCTACCAATCCAGTTGGTCCACAGATATATACATCGGATTCGCTAAAAGCAGGGACTAACTTATTTATATAACGGGCATCCATCGGATGCTGTTTACGATTGCCAACTAAATAATGCACACGAGCACCGCGCCATTGCGCGATCGCATCGAGCTCTTTGCGAAAGACCAACTCTTTTTCATCGCCAACCCGATACAAGACATCAATCTCTTTTGTAGCGTCAAACTCTTCTAGAAGTGCACGCAGCGGTGTGATTCCTACTCCACCACCCACAAGAACGATATGTCCACGAGCAGCCTTAGAGGCTACAAATGTCCCATACGGACCTTCGAAGAAGACGCGCGTGCCCGGCTTGATTCCCAATACCGCGCCAGATGCATCACCCAAGTTCTTTACAGTCACGCGCATATGGTGTTCGGTTGGAGCAGCCGATAAAGAGTAAGGATGCGATATCCACCATTGGCCTGTAGTAATAAAACGCCAGCTAAAGAATTGTCCGCCCTGCGCATTGAGGCGATCGAGATGACGTCCCCGCATCACAATCGAAACCACGCCAGGCCCCTCAACCACGACTTGGTCGACTCGCAAATTGTGACGCAGAGAGCGCACGATAGGTATTACAAACCGCCACAGCAGAATTACTCCCGCTGTTGCGATATACAAACCCTCCCAGAAAATTTTGTTTAATGGATGTCCGGTGAACATCGGACCGGTTAACACTTGGTGCATAAATCCCAGAGCAACGGCAAGGTATGTATAAAGGTGAATAGTCCACCAGGTCTCATAACTCATCTTGGCGCGCGCCTTCTTATACGAAGAGACCCCGGCGACCATCATCAAAGCAAATCCAATATCTGCTGGAATCATCCAGGGGTATTTAAGCGTCATGCGCCACAGCTCAGAGGCAGTAGAAATACGATCGCCGCCGGCATAACCCAAGCCCACGAGAAGTACGTGAAACAAAATCAGATACAAAGACCAAGGCCCCAACTTGCGGTGCCACTTCACCAACTTGTCGTGGCCCACTGATCTTTCAATCCACGGGATACGTGCCACGAAGACCAGACCTACCAGGGCAAAATAGGAGCCCGCCAGGGCTGCCAGTCTGGATATAGATGTGATCGAGGGGTAAACCCCTGACC
>CAIKID010000307.1 GCA_903827345.1 uncultured Actinomycetes bacterium
TACCAATGGATTGGTAAGCATCTGTTGGATAACGGCATCTTGCTCGGCGCCTGAAATCAATACATAGCGCGAGTTATCTTGCCCCAGCTTTTCGTTGAGGATCGAGAAGGCCAGTGAGTGGAAGGTACGGGCCAAAGGCTCGAAGGATGTCGACCCAGCGCGCAAAGCGATCGCATCGCGTAGTTCGGATGCTCGTTCGCGGCCATAGGTGATAATCAATATTGAATTGGGATTCACCCCAGCACGTACTCGTGAAATCACAGATTCGATGAGCGTGGTGGTCTTACCGGTGCCCGGTCCACCAAATACGGCGAGCGCAGATCCGCTCTGGTCGATCACCTGGCGCTGGGCTGGGGAAAAAGTAAAGGTTGGCTCGGGCGTTATGCGCCGAACCAACCTCAACTTACTAACTTCCTTTGCCATGCCACTATCTAACCCGATAGCGCTGACATCGCGATGCTTATTCCGCGGTCAGGTTAACCTTCTTATTTCGCCCTACGCTACGTGCTCGCTCATTTTGATCGAGGACCGTTTTGCGAATTCGAACGTGCTTAGGAGTGACTTCAATGCACTCATCTTCGCGGCAGAATTCCAGAGCTTGCTCCAGATTAAGTAAGCGGGGAGGAATAATTCGGTTGGCATCATCTGCTCCGGAAGAACGCATGTTGGTCAACTTCTTCTCACGGACGATGTTGACATCCATATCTTCTGTCCGTGAATTCTCGCCGGCGACCATGCCTTCGTAGACTTCGGTTCCAACTTCTAGGAAGATGACTCCGCGCTCTTGGACACCGTCAACAGCATAAGCCGTGACAATTCCGCGGCGATCGGCGACCAGTGAACCGCTCAAACGGGTGCGAATTTCGCCGTGCCAGTTCTCATAACCATCGAAGACGTGGTGGATAAGGCCAGTTCCGCGGGTTTCAGTCAGGAACTCAGTTCTAAATCCGATGAGACCACGTGATGGAACCTTGTAATCCATGCGGATCCAACCTGTTCCGTGGTTGACCATCTGCTCCATACGACCCTTACGAAGTGCCATAAGTTGAGTGGCCACGCCGAGGTATACCTCGGGGATATCAACTGTCAGGCGTTCCATTGGCTCTTGTAGCTTTCCGTCGACCATCTTGACAACCACTTGTGGCTTTCCGACAGTCAATTCGAAACCTTCGCGGCGCATGATTTCAACAAGGACGGCGAGTTGTAGTTCTCCGCGACCCTGAACTTCCCAGGTATCTGGACGGTCGGTATTTAAAACGCGAAGTGAAACGTTACCTACGAGCTCTGCATCAAGACGGTTCTTCACCTGGCGCGCAGTAAGAAGTTTTCCTTCTTGTCCGGCAAGCGGTGATGTGTTGATACCGATAGTCATCGAAATAGATGGCTCATCAACAATGATCAAAGGCAGAGCATGTGGCTTCTCAAGATCAGCCAGAGTTTCACCCAAAGTAATTGTTTCGATACCAGCAATAGCGACAATATCTCCCGGGCCAGCTTCGAGCGCTGATACGCGCTCTAGACCATTAGTGATCAATAGCTCGGCGATTTTCACTTTCTCACTAGTGCCATCGTTCTTCATCCACATAACCATCTCGCCCTTTTTGATCACGCCTTCGCGGATACGGCAGAGTGCAAGACGACCAAGGTAAGGAGATGAATCCAGGTTTGTTACGTGGGCCTGTAAAGGCGCGTTCTCGTGATAAACCGGAGCAGGGATTGTCTTAAAAATAACGTCAAAGAGTGAATCCAAGTTCTCTTGATCTGGCATCACACCATTTTCGGGGCGATTGAGAGAAGAGCGTCCAGCCTTTGCAGATGCGTAGACGATGGGGAATTCAATCTGCTCTTCGTTGGCATCTAGATCCAAGAAGAGGCCGTAAGCCTCGTCGACAACCTCTGCGATACGTGAATCGGGGCGGTCAACCTTGTTGATCAAGAGGATAACTGGGAGATTCTTTTCGAGAGCTTTACGCAATACGAAACGTGTCTGCGGCAGTGGGCCTTCAGATGCATCAACGAGCAAGATAACGCCATCGACCATCTCAAGTCCGCGCTCAACTTCGCCACCGAAATCGGCGTGGCCTGGAGTATCGA
>CAIKID010000308.1 GCA_903827345.1 uncultured Actinomycetes bacterium
AGCCCCGACCCTGCTCCTCGTAACTCAACGCCAGCCCCTTGAGCGCGGCCGTGACAATCTCAGTAGGTACCTCGGTAATTTGGGCCAGGATTAATTCCGTAATCGGCTCATCAACCACCATGAGGATGGCTTCTAGTGATCTGTGCAGTTCAAGTTCAGACATTTATTCCTCTTTTGTCTCAGTATCAAGGGATTCCACGGGTAGATCGAACTCATCACTTACCGAAATCTCGGCATCGGCGCCCGCCACCCAGGTAATCTGGAGTTCCCCAAGGGCAACAACCTGCTCAAAGCGGACGGCGCCTTCACGATATAACTCCAATACCGCCAAGAATCTTGCTACGACGACCAAAGTTGACTCGGCATCGCCGATGAGGCTGCGAAAGCTAGCTCTGCCGCTCTTGCGGAGCAGTTCGACGATCTTGCTCGCCTCATCGGCCACGCTCACTAGAGTCTGGTGGATATGAGCGATCGAGAGGATGGGCGCGGATTTGGGTTGCAAGACTCTTTCCGCAATCGCCGCGAAGCGATTGGCCCCGACCCCAATCAACACCTCTGGCAAGAGGGCTGCAAAGTGGCTCTCCATGGCGACCAACCTCGGGAAGCTCTTATCCGCTACTTGGATACGGCCTTGGAAAATCGCTGCGATCTCTTTGAAGGCCCGGTATTGGAGCAAACGTGCAAATAGAAGATCGCGAGCCTCCAAAAGGGCGAGGTCTCCCTCATCTTCGATCTCACCGCTGGGGAGCAATCGGGCCGCTTTCAGGTCTAACAGCGTCGCAGCGACGACCAGGAATTCAGTCGTCTGATCAAGGTCCCAGCCCTGCTCTGCGCCCTCCAGAGCCCTTATATACGCGATGAAATCATCGGTGACGACGCCGAGGGAGATCTCAGTGATATCCATTTTGTGCCGTGAAATAAGTTGCAGGAGGAGATCAAAGGGGCCATCAAAGTTACTGAGATGAACTGAAAAGGCGCTCTCGCTCCCCTCAACAATTAGATCGCTCATGGGGAGAAAGGTACTCACATCGCGCTTGCCTTGCTGACCGCATCGCCGTAAAGTCCGCAACATGGCAAATAGCACTTCAAAGCTTTCTCGACTGGCAGATAAATCGACAAATCGGGATGAGGAGCTCGCAACAACTTCCGCGGTCCTCGGCCGCAAACTGCTCGACTTTCCTAGCGCTGTAAGCACTCCAGAGTCTGGTTCAGCACGCGTTATCTCTGTCGTCAATCAAAAAGGTGGCGTGGGAAAGACAACGACAACCATCAACTTGGGAGCAGCCTTGGCAGAGCTGGGCCGCCGCGTCCTGCTCATCGATTTCGATTCACAAGCATCAATGACTACCGGCCTGGGGATCAAGCCATCTCAGATTAAAGAGCAGTACGGATCCATCTGGTATTTGCTCAACGATCCACAATCAGGCATTAAGAATTTCATTTTGAAATCCAATGTACCCGGGCTCGACTTTGTTCGCGGCCATGAAGATCTCGCCGCCGCTGAAGCTGCCTTTGTTACTGAGATCGCCAAGGAACACAAATTGCGCAAGATACTTGCTCCGGTTTTGGATCAATATGACGACATCCTCATTGACTGCTCTCCCTCACTTGGCACCTTAACGATTAATGCTTTGACCGCCTCTGACGGGGTTCTCATCCCAATGGAATGCGAGTACTTCGCCGTCTTGGGACTCTCCCTTGTCAAGAAGACCATAGAAAAGATCCGCGAAAATACCAACCCTCATCTGGTTATTGATGGAATTTTGGCGACTATGTTCGATCGCAAAACTGGTCACTCTCGCGATGTACTCGAGCTCATCGATAAAGAATTCCCGAAAGAACTATTAGACACCATCATCTCCCGCACCGTTAGATTTTCAGAGTCCACGGTGAAGGGTGAACCCATTACAACGTATGCAAGTACCTCGCTGGGGGCGCTCTCCTACCGTCGACTGGCTCGAGAACTTATCTCCCGAGGAGGAGCCAAATGAGCCGCCGTGTAAGCCTTCCAGGAGCCGAAGAATTATTCCGGCAGACCACTACTTTGAGCGCAGTTCCATCGGTCAACCCAATGCCGATCGAGGATCAACCTCAAGCTTCGATTCCGGCCACCCAAAATAAGAAGTCGGTAAGAACTACCCCACGTCGTCGAGTTAATACTTTTGATCGCTCCCCCAGTGGTCGTGAGCGCCATGACGAGAAGATCACCGTCTACCTCTCCCCAGAGGAACTTTACGATTTAGAGCAAGCGCGTCTGGCGCTTCGTGGAGATTTGGGCTTAGCTGTTGATCGCGGTCGCATCGTCCGAGAATCTCTTGCAATTATCATTGCCGATCTGGAAGCCA
>CAIKID010000309.1 GCA_903827345.1 uncultured Actinomycetes bacterium
AATACCTTCCATAAGTTTCGAACCGAAATCATCGGAGCTTGGTTATCCAACTTCGCCCCCTTTAATTACCATCAGCAAACCATTCTGATTTACTTGGTGAATTGTTGGTCCAAATGTGTTTTATTTCAAGGTATTCCTGCAGCCCATGGTGGCCTAATTCGCGACCATTGCCCGAAGCTTTAAAGCCTCCCCATTCGGCCGCTGGCTTATATGGGCCATAATCGTTGATCCAAATAGTCCCGTGGCGCAACGCTTTGGACACACGCTCAGTTCTGGCGATATCGCTGCTCCAGACCGCACCGGAGAGCCCATAAATCGTGTCATTGCCAATCTTGATGGCTTCCTCTTCTGAATCAAATACTTCAACGGTGAGAATTGGGCCAAATGACTCTTCCTGGACGCAGTACATAGTGGTGTCGCAATTGTCTAGAACGGTGGGTGGGAAGAACCAGCCATTTGCTAGCTCTGGAGCCGCGCAGCGCGCTCCCCCTACAAGCAAGGTCGCACCTTCCGCGACCCCTTTTGCCAAATACTCTTCTACCTTCTTTAAATGTCCTGCGCTGATCAACGGTCCAGTTTCTGCCGTTAAATCTGCGGGAGCGCCTATCCGAATCAACTTCGCTCGCCGAACAATTTCTTTTACAACGCGATCATGTATCGGGCGCTCGAGGATCAATCTCGTTCCTGCAGAACAGACCTGACCAGAATGCAAGAAGGCTGCAGTTACCGCAAAGTCGATCGCAGCATCCAAATCGGCGTCGGCAAAGATGATATTTGGATTCTTGCCACCCAGTTCAAGTGCCACCCGCTTAACAGTTTCGGCGGCCTTGATCATGATTCTCTTACCAGTAGGTAAACCACCGGTAAATGAAACGAGATCGACGCGCGGATCTGAAGTGAGAGTGTCTCCGATTATCGATCCTGCGCCAGTAACTAAATTGGCAACACCAGCAGGAACACCTGCCTCCTCTAGCAATTTCATTAAGTGAATAGCAGTTGAGGGGGTTAACTCACTTGGCTTCAATACAAATGAACAGCCCGCAGCCAGCGCCGGTGCCACTTTCCAGGCGATTTGCAGCAACGGATAGTTCCACGGACCTATAAGTGAGCAGACTCCGATTCCTTCTTGGGTAATTCGGCTAGATACATGCGGTAAGCCGCTATCAACGGTGCGGTCGCCTTGCTCCAGGCCTAATTTAGCGAAGTGACGGAATGTTGCAGCAACATCAGCGACATCATATTTAGCTTCGATAATTCGCTTGCCGGTATCGCCACTTTCAAGTGCAGCAACAATTTCCATATCGCGCTCTAAAAAATCTGCGACTTTGGAGAGCAGGGCACTTCTCTCCGACCAGCTCCATGAGGAGAAGATTCCACTATCAAATGCAACACGAGCAGCGCTGATTGCTGCCAGCGCATCTTCGACTCTCGAATCTGAAACTACTGCAACCAAAGTTCCATCAGCGGGACTGCGAATCTCTCGAGTGGATCCATCTGCCGCCGGGCGCCACTCTCCACATATGTAGATGGAATTAGTCATTGTTAAGGCTAACCCTTAATCAAGCTCACTCTTGCGTTTGGCGACAAAGTCTTGCAATCCGGTGAGAACGGATGGATCAATTTCTGGCAATTGATAATCCGCTAGTTTCTTCTTCCAGATCTCCTCCGCGCGCATCCGAGTGTCTTTCGCGCCTAAGCGAGTCCAGCGCTCGTAATTATCGCTATTTGTTAAGAATGGGCGGTAGAAGCAGTCACGGAATCGCTCCATCGTATGTGCCGCACCTAAGAAGTGACCGCCGTGGCCGACCTCTAGATGAGCATCGAAGGCGAGCGAAGATTCGTTAAATTCCAGCGGTGTGAACTCTGCGATGAGGCTCTGCAAGATTTCTACATCGACGACAAATTTATCGTAAGAGGAGACGAGTCCACCCTCTAGCCAACCGGCAGTGTGCATTACCCAGTTAGTCCCAGAGAGGAATGTGGGCATCATGGTCATCATTGTTTGGTAAGCGGATTGCGCATCAACCGATTGTGATGAGTTCAAACCTCCACCGCCGCGGAAGGGAAGATTGAAGCTTCGTGCAATTTGACCTGTGCAAAGTAGCCCGATCCCGGACTCTGGGGTACCAAATTGTGGTGAGCCAGATTGCATATCAATATTGGATAAGAAAGAACCAAAGACGATTGGACATCCCGGACGAATCAACTGAGCCAAGGCGACAGCAGAGAGAGCCTCTGCAATTTGCTGAGCGAGAGTCGCTGGAATGGTCACTGGACTCATAGCGCCCATGAGCAAGAATGGGGTTGTAACTACGGGTTGACCTGCAAGGACATATTCGCGCATCGAATCCAACATGCGATCATCCCAGCGAAGTGGTGAATTGCAATTCACAAGTGAGATAAGCGCAGGAGTATCTTCAATAGCTTTTCTGCCGCCGTGAATTATCTCGGCCATTGCAATCACATCGCGTGCATTTTCCGCCGTGACGACATTTCCCATAAAGAATTTATCGGTCAAAGTCGCTGCGGCATATGCCATATCTAAGTGGCGGCTATCGAGTGACAAATCATTGGGCTCGCAGACGACACCACCAACGCTGTCTATAGCATCGAAGCTCTGGGCTAATTTACAAAAGTTCTCATAATCATTGAAGGTCGCATCGCGACGAGTAGTTCCTTCGAGGACAAAGGGAGGACCATAAACGCCACCGAAGACCATTGAATCTCCACCGATGTGAACGTTATTTTTGGGATTGCGAGCGCGAAGATTGAAATCCTTCGGAGCCTTTGCGACCTGCTTCAAAATCCAATCGGGATCAAATTTAACGTTCTCTCCCTCGACGGTCTGACCGGCCTCCCGCAACATATCTACGGCCCAGGGGCTAGCGAATTCGATGCCTATCTCTGACACAATCCGGCGCCAACCCAAGGTGAGGGTGGCCATCGACTCTTCACTCAAAATTTCGTAACGCGGCATCTTGTTCTGAAACACGCTTGCTTCCCCCTTTGGGACCCAGAAAAATTCACTCAGTGTGAGCCGATATTAACTCCTAAAGAACTGGCCTAGCGCAGGTATTGCATGTGATCACAGAAGAGAATACGCTGGTTTATGGAACAATCGTTCCATATTGTGGAACACTGTTGGAACGGAAGATCGCATGGGTCAGGCGACGGTTTCAGGCACTCGTGCCGTTGACCGCGCAACCGCGCTCTTAACTCACATAATTACTTCCAGCACGCCACCCCAATTGGGGATGCTGGCACGCGAGTTTGATATTCCAAAGAGCACTACATCGAGATTGATCAGCGCGCTAGAGCGCCAAGGTTTTGTAAAGCGGGATCGCAATGGAGCATTCCTGCCCGGCGATGTCCTCACTCGATTTGCCCGCGAACAGAACCAAGATTCAGTTCTTGTTGCAAGGATGCGTCCCATCTTAGAAGAGTTGGCGGCGCTTACTGGCGAAACTGCTAACTTGGCGATCTCCGGAAATGGTTCGCTGAAAATCATTGACCAGGTAGATAGCAACTTTATGCTCGGCGTAACAAATTGGATTGATAAAGAAGTTCCATATCATTGTTCTGCCCTCGGTAAAGTTTTGCTGGCATATGGTGCAATCTCAATCCAATCGGGTCCTCTGCCTAAGCTCACCGCAAAATCAATTACAAATCGCACCAAGTTACTCACTGAATTAGAATCGGTACGCAAGACCGGGTACGCAATAATCGATGGTGAGCTCGAAGATGGACTCGTCGCTGTCGCAGCCCCCGTTCGAGAGAGCGATGGACGTGTTCTCGCCGCGATATCAATTTCAGGTCCAACTACCCGACTGTCAATAAAAGATTTAAATCGAATCGGTCTATTAACCGTAGACATGATCAACGAAGCCACAACTCCACCCAAAAACCAAATGAAGCCCGGGAAGGCAGGTGCAGCATGACGCACGATGAGATCCTAAAAGCACTATTTGATGAAACCCTCGTAGGAAATGCGCCAGAAGTACTTCGGCTAACGGAGTTGGGAATCGCTGATGGCATGACACCTAGCTCGATTCTCTTCGACGCCTTGATTCCTTCGCTCGAAGAAGTTGGGGCACGATTTGAACGCGGTGACTTCTTCGTTCCAGAGATGCTCATCTCAGGAAAAGCTATGTCTGGTGCGCTCAATGTTCTGCGCCCACTACTCGCTCTCACTGGCGCAGAGACCGTTGGAACTTTCCTTATGGGAACCGTTAAGGGCGATGTTCATGATATTGGCAAGAACCTCGTAAATATTATGTTGGAAGGCGCGGGATTTAACGTCATTGATATCGGGGTTCAAGCTGGGCCAGAAAAATTTATCGCAGCAATTAACGAACACAAACCAGATATTGTGGGAATGTCTGCATTCCTGACGACAACCATGCCTATGTTCAAAGTAAATATCCATGAAATTACCAAAGCGGGCTTGCGCGATCAGGTCATGATCATGGTCGGTGGAGCACCAGTTACCCAAGAATATGCCGACGTTGTTGGTGCCGATGGCTTCGCATCTGACGCTTCAACTGCTGTGAGAATCGCGAAAGATTTGATGCAAAAGCGCCGCGCAAGCGCAAACG
>CAIKID010000310.1 GCA_903827345.1 uncultured Actinomycetes bacterium
AGATAACTCGCGCTATGTATTGATTTCAGGCGCCGAGCAAGATGCCGTTATCCAACAGATGCTTACCAATCCATTGGTATCAATCCCGTGGGACAAAGAATTATCCGAAGCAGTGAAGACTCGCGGATTTGTGCGCGAAGTCCGTGATCTGATCTTGCGTGCCACCGAGTTGGGGCTCGATGCAAAGACGCTGCAAGCTCGCGGTCTCTTGCTCAACGAAAAGTACTGGGATGGAGTCGCGCGCTTCTGGGCTTCATACTTTGGTGCTAACGAATTGCAGAGCGCAACTGTCGGTGAACGCTTAGTTCGTATCGACCCCAGCGCAATTATCAATGAGGCAATTCACCTCTTGCAGGCAGATTCCGTCCGGCTCGCTCATTTCCGCAAACGCTTCACCACGGTGATCGTCGATGAATTCCAAGAGAGCGATGCAGCGCAGCGTAAGTTGCTACAACTTCTAGCCCCCGAAGATCTTCTTGTATTCGCCGATGCCGACTCTGCTATCGGCCGATTCCGTGGAGCAGATCCCGATAGTCTCCTTCGTTTTCTTACTGACTTCATACCGCAGCAGATCCATCTCGAGCAAGATTTCCGCTCGGTCCCTGAGATATGTAATTTAATCTCCAAAGTTGGGGCAGAGTTTCATTCACCTTCTGCGCTTCGCAGACGCGTTGCCACCAAACCCACGGCGGGGGAGCAAGCAGTCACACTGGCAAAGCTGGCATCACAGAGCGAATCGGCACAGTTCATCGCACATGCCCTGCGCAGTGCACATCTGCGCGATGGTCTGCCGTGGTCACAGATGGCGATCATTGTTCGCAGCCCGGGCTCGGAGGTAAGTGCGCTACAACGCGCCTTTGCTCAGAACGGTATTCCGGTCTCCATCGATTCTGCCGCACTTGCTCTCGCTGAAAATCCGGCAATCAAGCCGATCCTTTTAATTGCCGGCATCATCCTTAAATCCGCCCCGCTCACCGCCGCCGATTGGCCGGTACTCGAAGAGATCTTGCTCTCCGAATTTGGTGGAGCAGATGCGCTCCAGTTACGCCAGATTCGACTCGCCTTCGCCGCGGTACGTACCGATCATCGCAGCAGCACCGAGATGATGATCGATGCTCTGACCGAGCCCGTTGCAGAACTGCCCTGGGAAAATATTGCGCCGCTCAAACGCATCAACGATTTGATCAAAGTCGGTCGTAAAGCGGTTCGCACTTCAAAAGAGATCACCGATCTGCTCTGGGCGATCTGGGATTCCGCCGTTGATTACGAAGGCAGCAAGATCACCTATATCTGGCGCCAACGTGCACTCGCGGGTGGTTCTCGTGGGGCGCAGGCCGATCGCGACCTCGATGCTGTTATCCAACTCTTTGAAGCTGCCCGTCGCTTCAGTGAGCGCAATGTAGGAGCCGCACCAAGCCTCTTTATTTCACAGCTGATGAACGAGCGCATCCTCAGCGACTCGATCACAAGCAGCGCGCAGCGCGAAGAAGTTGTCACCATCGAAACCGTGCATGCCGCAAAGGGCCTGGAATGGGAATTTGTTGCTGTCACAGGATTGCAAGAAGGTATCTGGCCCAACCTTAAAGTGCGCGGATCTTTATTGGGGAGCGATCGCCTGGTCGAAGCCGACCGCAGCGGTCTTACCTCACGCGCCGAGATCTCTGCTTCCGCCGCCACTGGCTTACTCGAAGATGAACGACGGTTGCTTTATGTCGCACTCTCTCGCGCCAAGAGCAAACTCTTGATCACCGCCTTCGCCGAAGAAGATTCCCAACCCTCTCGTTACTTCGATGAACTCTTTGAGGCTGTGCATGGCAAGTCTGCAGATGGATTTACCAGCACACCACCGCGTCAGATCACCAGCCAAGCCCTCGTTGCCACCTTGCGCCGCGACGCTTTAACTGGTTCGAACTTCGCCGCTAGTTTGCTCAAAACCTTGGGCGAATCTGGAATTAAAAGCGCTGATCCATCGCAGTGGCTTGGTACCCGAGAACTAAGTTCTGATGCTCCAGTTGCTAGGCCCGATGAAGATATTTATGTATCGCCCAGCTCTCTCGCCTCCTTTGATGATTGCGGGCTCAAGTGGTTCCTCGAAAGATCCGGCGCACAAGATAGCGACTCCACAGCCCAGCTTTTGGGTGTAGCAATTCACTTTATTGCATCGCAACTTCTCGAAAATCCAGAACTCACTTTAGAGCAGGGCGTTGCACAACTCACCGAGGCCTGGCCAGTAGTTGATCAAAATGTGGGTTGGTTTAAAACCCAGCAGTTGCAAGATGCGACTCGGATGCTCAAACGTTTCTTTGAATGGCATCACGCCAATCCGCGCGAACTCGTATTCGTCGAGCAGAACTTTGAAGTGAAATTTGGGCGGGCCATCGTTAGGGGCAGCGTCGATCGACTCGAACGAGATCCCGTGAGTGGTGAGTATTTCGTTGTTGACCTAAAAACTGGCGCACCTGTCACCGCCGCCGAAGCCGCTGAACACAAACAATTAGCGGCTTACCAATTAGGAGTAGTTGCGGGCGGATTTTCTGATCTACCAGAGGGCGCTACGAGCAGTGGTGCCGGTCTGCTCTTTCTTAAGAAAGAGACGAAGAAGATCGCCACGATTGATCAACCCAGCATTGATGCGCCTACCGTAATTGCCGAAGTAGAAGCAGCAGCTGAAGGCATGGCGGCTGCTACTTTCAATGCGGTCATCAACAAGCAGTGTCGTATGTGTGCCATCAAGGCCCTATGTCCTCTGCAAGCCGAAGGACGGAGCGTGATCGACTAATGGCCGCCAGAATCGTCAATGGAGTTATCGAAATAGATAACGAGGTAACGGCTTCGCGAATAGCGCAGGCGCTGGCCGGTGCAGGCGGAAAGTTGATTAATCCCACGCCCGAACAGAGCGCAATCATTGAGTCTCGCCACTTTGGACCAACCGTGATTATCGCGGGCGCGGGTTCGGGTAAGACCGAAACCATGACGCAGCGCGTGCTCTGGTTGGTAGCAAATGGCGTTGTTACGCCCGATCAAATTCTTGGTCTGACCTTCACGCGAAAAGCAGCCGGCGAACTTTCGACCCGAATTCGCAAGCGCCTGCGCCAACTGCGCAGCGCAGGTCTGATTCCGGGCAACGGGGATATCGCTGTCGATGTTTCGACCTATCACTCCTATGCGGGGCGGACCTTGGCCGAACATGGAATAAGAATGGGAATCGATACCGATGGCGAACCTTTGGGTGAAGCGGCAGCCTGGCAGTTAACTCACAAGATCGTTAATAGCTTTACCGAGGTAACTCCACAGATATTTCACAAGCCCGATTACATCGTCGACGCAGTCATGACGCTCTCTGGCGAATTAGGCGAACACAACAGTTCAGTCGGAGAGATCAGAGGATTTCTCGAAGATTTTGGGGCACAGATGGAGGCGGTCACCGATGGCTCCAACGAGGAAGTCCGAGATGCCCTCGAAACTGTAAGCGAACACCTTGCGATCTTGCCTATGGTTGAAAAACTAGATGAACATCGCTTGCTAACTGGCCAACTTACATTCAATGATCAGATGTCCTACGCGGCAAAATTAGCGGAAGACATTCCAGAGATATCAGAGATAGAGCGCGCTCGTTACAAGATAGTTCTCCTGGATGAATACCAAGATACTTCATATTCACAGGTGCGATTCCTGTCATCACTCTTTGGCGGCGGACATGCGGTCACTGCAGTGGGGGATCCCAACCAGGCAATTTATGGGTGGCGCGGAGCTAGCGCTGAAACACTTGGAGCATTCGCCAGTGCATTTGGCGGAGAATGCAAACAATTTGATCTTCTTACGACCTGGCGCAACGATCAAAAGATCCTCGACTTCTCTAACTTGATCATCGACCAGATTGCCGCCAAAGCAGCGTTGCCATTTGGCGTGAAGACCCTGCGTGCGCGGCCAGGTGCCGGCGCCGGCAATCTCTCCTGTGGTCTCTACATAACGCCAGAAGATGAAGCCGCTGCGATCGCGGATTATTTTGCAAAGCTCTGGAAAGATTCTAAACGCCTAGATCAACCAGCCGAAGAGCGCTCCAGTTTTGCCGTCTTGGTTCGCGTGAAGTCCTATATTCCCTTGATCGAGATGGCTCTGCGCGATCACGATATTCCAACTGAAGTATTAGGCGTCGGTGGCTTGATCCATGTCCCTGAGATCGCTGACATCATTGCCCTCTTGCGTTTGATGACATATCCCGATGCCGGCACCGCCCTTTCACGTTTGCTGGTTGGTCCGCGCTTAGCCCTCGGCACGAAAGATTTGTATGCCCTCGGAAAGCACTCCAAGGAGATTGCACGGCGCTCTAATAATCAACATAGCAAGCGCCTGGAGACAATCCTTGAGTATGGCCTGGAAGAGAACTTAGATGCCAATGACTTCGCAATCGGCTCAATCATTGAGGCACTTGAGTTAATTGAACAAGCGCCAGCGAGCGATTTCTCCCAAGAGGGACTTGCCAGGTTGAAAGAGTTTGCGCGCGAATTAACCGCGCTGCGTCGCACTATGGTCGGGGGAATTACCGACAAGATTCAGATGGCCGAAAGATACCTGCGCTTAGATGTCGAAACCTTGGTTCGCGATGGTTGGCAGCAAGGGCGCCGCCACCTCGATAAATTCCACGATGAAGCTGCTGCCTTTGCGCGCACTGGTGGAACACTCTCTGATTTCCTTACTTGGCTCGAGACCGCCGAGAAGCGTGAAGGTGGGTTGAAGCCCACATCTGTCACGGTCAACAACAACGCGGTGCAGATTCTTACCATCCATGGTGCTAAGGGTGCGGAGTGGGATGTGGTTGCAGTTCCTGGATTACTCAAGGGAGTCTTTCCGAACTCTTCCGGTTCTACTAAATCGTGGACCAAGTACCCGGGTTCGTTGCCCATTAAATTCCGCGGAGATCGCCTACAACTCACCGACTTTGAATTTCCACGCGGCGATGGCGCTCATAAAGCCTCTCAGGTCAAGAAAGCACTCGAAGATTTTGAAGAGGCGCAAAAATCGCGTCGCAATCTTGAAGAGCTGCGTTTAGGGTACGTGGCATTTACGCGCGCCAAGTCGTACTTACTCTGTACCGCATCTTGGTTTCGCGATGGAAAGAAGCCCGTGGATCAGAGCGAATTATTTACCTGGCTCTATAACTTTCTCGAAGAGAACCATAGCGACGCAATAATTTCGAATAGTGAAAAGCCCGAAGAGAATCCACTTATTGCCAATCCGCGCAGCGAGGTATGGCCCACACCTGGATCCAAGCAAGAATTGATCCGCCAATCCGCCGCATTGGTTGCAAGCGCAACCCCTATCGATATCAGCGCCATACTTGAAAGCGAGAGCGATGCAGCCCGGTTATCCCTGCTCCACGATGCGAAGGCGATCGTCGATGAGATCAAGCGTTTAGATCAAGAAGAGTTGATCTATCTGCCGCAGCGCCTCTCGGTATCGACCTTGATCAATCTCAAAGGCGATCCAGGGCAACTTGCCCTCGACATTCGCCGTCCCATGCCGCGCCATACCGATCAATACGCCAAGCGCGGCACCGAATTCCACCTCTGGGTAGAACGGCAATTCGGAGCGCAGACCCTCTTTGATGAAGATCTCTTCGATCCGATGGCACCTGCCGATGTTCC
>CAIKID010000311.1 GCA_903827345.1 uncultured Actinomycetes bacterium
ATCGCCCCACCGCATCCTATGTATCCAGATTCCAGCCATCTTAATTATTACAAGGGCGAAATCACTGGATCGCATCCTTCGCAAGCTAAGGAGGAGCAAAAGTAAAATGTTACATACCAGCTTCCACCTCGCGCTTACAGTCGGCCGCACTGCAACGCCCGAAGCGGTGCAATTTTGGATCTTGGCTCCGCTCGCGGTTATCGCAGCGTTAGGGATATTGGTCGTTAAGAAGGCGGTGCACTCTGCCCTGCTTTTGGCATGGGTGATGGTCACTCTCGCCATCTTCTATATCGCCGAAGATGCGCTCTTCCTAGGAATCGTCCAGATTATCGTTTATACCGGAGCAGTCATGATGCTCTTCCTCTTTATTCTTATGCTTGTGGGAGTGGATAGCTCTGAGTCCCTCATTGAGAACCTCAAGGGGCAGCGGATTCCTTCGATCGTAGCTGCAGTTGGCCTGGGTGGGTTGATCGTCTCGCTTCTTGGTCGGGCTACGGTTTCTGCGCCAGCCGCCGGGCTGCAAGAGGCAAACTCGTCTGGCAATGTGCAAGGAATCGCAAAATTATTATTTACCCAATATGTCTGGGCCTTTGAAGTTGTTTCAGCGCTTCTTATTACCGCTGCCCTAGGCGCTATGGTCTTGGCGCACTCTCAAAAAGTTCGTTCGCCTTACGCGCAGCGTGACCTGTCGATTGCGCGCTTCCGTAAAAGTTCACTAGGTGACGCTGCAGGTCTTCCCGCCTCTGGTGTATTTGCTAGCCGCAACGCCGTTGATGTGCCCGCGCTACTACCGGATGGTTCGCCGGCCCCTACCTCGGTCTCACAAACTCTGCGTTCACGCGGAGACATTATTGCAAGTGCACCTTATGCGCTGGAAACTATCGAAGAGCAGGAGGACTAAATGGATATTTCAAATTACCTCTACCTCTCAGTTATCCTCTTTACGATCGGAGCGCTCGGTGTACTGATTCGCCGCAACGCCATCGTCATCTTTATGTGTATCGAGTTGATGCTCAATGCCTCCAATTTAGCCCTTGTCACCTTCTCGCGAATCCACGGCAATCTCGATGGTCAGGTCGCCTCTTTCTTTACGATGGTGGTCGCCGCCTGTGAAGTCGTTGTTGGTCTCGCCATTATCGTCACTATTTACCGCTCCCGTCGATCGGCATCAGTTGATGATGCCAGTTTGTTGAAGAACTAATGAGAACTAGCAGCCACTTGGTTTACCTCATCGCGCTTCCACTCTTTAGCTCTGCCTTGCTTCTTCTCCTTGGCCGCAGGGCCGATAAGTGGGGACACATCTTTGCAACTCTGATCTCAGCTTCCGCTTTTGGCGTTGGAGTCTCCGAATTCATGGCAATGCATAGCCACACCGGTGCTAACCGCGCTGCTACCCAAAAACTCTTTGAATGGATCTCGGTCGGAAACCTCAAGGCCGACGCATCCTTATTGCTCGACCAACTCTCCATCTGCTTTGTACTTCTTATTACCGGTGTCGGTACTTTGATTCACATTTATTCCATCGCGTATATGGAGCACGATAAGGATCGCCGCCGCTTCTTCGCATATCTCAACTTCTTTATCGCAGCTATGTTGCTCTTGGTCCTGGGCGATTCTTACCTCAACTTATATGTTGGTTGGGAAGGCGTTGGTCTGGCCTCTTATCTCCTCATCGGATTTTGGAATCACAATCAGACCTATGCGGTTGCTGCCAAGAAGGCCTTTATCGCTAACAGAATTGGCGACGTTGGATTATCACTTGCCATCATGATCTGCTTTACCCAATTTGGAGCTGTCTCATTTGATGGAGTTAAAGCTGGGGCTTCTCATGCATCACCTGCTGCTCTGACAGCCATCGGGGCGATGCTTCTCTTGGCCGCCGCCGGAAAGTCCGCGCAATTCCCATTGCAATCTTGGCTGGGCGATGCGATGGCTGGTCCAACTCCAGTTTCCGCGTTGATCCACGCCGCGACGATGGTGACCGCTGGTGTCTACTTAATAACCCGCTCAAACTTTATCTTTGATGCCTCTTCAACAGCGCGCATACTCGTCGTTACCGTCGGCGTAATCACTCTCCTCTTTGGGGCGATTGTTGGTACCGCCAAAGATGACATTAAGAAAGCACTCGCTGCTTCCACCATGTCGCAGATTGGCTACATGATCCTGGCTACTGGACTGGGTCCAGTCGGTTATGCCTTCGCCATCATGCATCTTTTGACTCATGGATTCTTCAAGGCTGGAATGTTCTTAGGTGCCGGCTCAGTCATGCACGGCATGGATGATGAGATAAATATGCGTAAATACGGCGGATTGGCCCGGCTTATGCCGATCACCGCGGTCACATTTGGCTTGGGCTACTTGGCGATCTTGGGAGTTCCGCCCTTTGCCGGCTTCTATTCGAAAGACAAGATTATTGAGACCGCCTTCAATCAGGGCGGCGGCAAGGGAATTATTCTCGGCGGAGCAGCGCTTTTGGGTGCTGGTATTACCGCCTTCTATATGACCCGCGTTGTAGTTCTCACCTTTGCCGGCGCAAAGCGTTGGAAGGATGGGTCACATCCGCACGAGAGTTCGGTCTTGATGTGGGGACCAATGGTTGTTCTGGCGATCGGCTCGGTAGCTTCTGGATTCCTTCTCAGCGCCGGCGGCGCTTTGGTGAATTGGTTGCAACCAGTGGTCAACGCCTCCAACGCAGTTGGTGGTGAAGAGTTGATGAAGCCTCTCGTTGTTTCAGTTCTTGCCTTAGGCGTTGTTGCACTCGGTGCTGGATATGCGATTATCAAATATCGCACCGTCCCTGAGGTTGCTCCAGAGAACGTTTCCATCTTTACCGAAATTGCACGTAAGGATCTCTATCAAGATATCTTCAATGATGCAGTTCTTGTAAAGCCAGGTACTGCGCTCACCGCTGGACTGGTTGCGACGGATCATCATGTGATTGACGGTGCGGTGCGCCTTGTGGGTTGGGTGATCGGCGAAGTTTCGGATGTACTCCGCAAACTGCAAAATGGTTACGTCCGTACTTATGCGCTCACAATGTTTGTCGGCGTCTTCATCGGTGCCCTGATCCTTTGGGTGGTAACCGCATGAACCTCTTAACGCTCACCATTATCCTGCCGCTCTTAGGCGTGCTAGGGCTTGCAGCGGTACCGCGAGAGAATACAAAGGCCATTAAGTTAGTGGCGTTGGCCTCATCGGTAATTACTTTGGTCAGCTCGCTCTTAATGCTGACTAAGTACAAGTTCGGTGTTTCAGGATTCCAACTCGTTACATCGCATTCGTGGTTCAAGTTATTTAATATTAATTACGCAGTTGGAATCGATGGCTTGGCGCTCGTACTGATTCTGCTCACCACCGTATTGGTACCTATCGTGGTAGTTGGTGGTTGGAACGAAGCCGAGAACGGTCGATGGAGCGTTAAGACCTTTTATGTCTTGATCTTGATTCTCGAAACATTTATGGTGGGAGTATTTGCAGCAACCGATGTCTTCTTGTTCTATGTAATCTTCGAGGCGATGTTGGTTCCGGTTTACTTCCTGATCGGTGGCTACGGACGTGGCGATCGCGCCGCAGCCGCTCTTAAGTTCTTGCTGTACAGCCTTTTCGGGGGGCTACTCATGTTGGCCGCTGTTATCGGGATATTTGTTATCTCAATTAAGCAGGGTCCTGGCTCATTTGATGTGACGGCACTTTCTCACCTTAAGATCAGCCATAACACGCAGAACTGGCTCTTCCTGGGCTTCTTTATCGCCTTTGCCATTAAAGCCCCACTCTTTCCCTTCCATACCTGGCTTCCAGGTGCAGCGAAGTCGGCAACTCCCGGTACATCCATCTTGGTCCTCGGCGTACTCGACAAGGTCGGCACCTACGGCATGATCCGCTTCTGTATCACTCTCTTTCCAGACGCAACCAAGACCTTCGCTCCTTACATCATCGCGCTCTCGCTCATCTCAATTATTTATGGCGCTTTCCTGGCTATTGGTCAGAAGGATCTCAACTCTCTCATCGCCTTTACCTCAATCTCGCACTTTGGGTTTATCGTCTTAGGAATTTTTGCGATGACAAGCCAAGGTTTAACAGGCGCTACTTTGTACATGGTCAACCATGGATTTTCTACCGCAGCGCTCTTCCTTGTAGGCGGTTGGATGATCGAACGTCGCAAGTCGACGCAGGTGGAAGACTTTGGTGGGCTGCAGCGGATCACACCAATTATGGCTTGGAGCTTCTTTATAGCTGGCATGTCAGCGTTGGCCCTTCCAGGACTTTCAAGTTTTGTGAGTGAATTCTTAGTACTCGTTGGAACATTTACTCGTTATCCGCTCGCTGCAATTATCGGAACTACCGGCATTGTGTTAGCTGCTCTCTATATTTTGATCTTGGTGCAGCGCACCCTGCATGGACCACTGCAGGCGGGAAATGAAAATACGCCAGATCTCAATTGGCGTGAAAAGTTTGCACTCGCTCCAGTTATCGTGGCGCTGGTACTTCTCGGTTTCTATCCTAAGCCCGCGATCCACGTGATTGACCCAGCGACCAGCCAGATCATGGCGGCGGCTCAAGTCACTGACCCGACTCCATTGGCAGGTAAATAATGCTTAGTACCCCATCGCTCGATTACAACTTATTAGCGCCGATTCTTATCGTGCTCGCTGGGGCGCTTATAGGCGTCTTTGTTGAAGGATTCGTCGGCCGGGCATATCGAGCGCGAATTCAAATCATTATCGCGCTAGTAACGACCGCCACTGCGTTCTGTTGGGTTATCTCGATTCATAATTTAATTTCACAAACAGCCGCAGTGGATTCCGTTTCCATAGATGGTGGCGGCCTCTTCATGCAAGGCGCAATTCTCGCCATGGCATTCGTAGCCCTTCTCTTCTTTACGCAAAATGACCACTTTGCTCCACAAGCATCTGCTCTTCCCGGCTCTCAGGAGGAAGCGGCGGCAGTGCTAGCGGGCGTGCAGATGACAGAGATTTATCCACTGGTGCTCTTTGCTATCTCGGGAATGCTGCTCTTCCCGGTTGCTCACGATCTGATAACCCTCTTCGTTGCTCTAGAAGTTCTCTCTATCCCGCTCTACATCATTACCGGTTTGGCCCGGCGTCGACGTCTCTTGTCACAAGAAGCAGCGCTTAAATATTTCTTGCTCGGTGCATACTCCTCCGCATTCTTCCTCTTTGGTGGAGCGCTCCTGTATGGATATTCGGGAAGTCTCTCACTGGCCACGATTCGAACAACTGCTGCTGTTCCAGGCGCAAATCACATCTTCTTACTCCTCGGAATTATTCTGATGTCGGTTGGCTTACTCTTTAAAGTTGGGGCCGTTCCATTCCATTCATGGACTCCCGATGTTTATCAAGGAGCCCCAACTGCCGTCACTGGATTTATGGCGGCGTGTACGAAGGTCGCAGCTTTTGGCGCGATGTTCCGCATCTTTATCGTGGGTTTTGCAGCGGTGCAAAATGATTGGCGCCCCGTGTTTGTTGCGATCTCAATTGTGACCATGGCTGGCGGAGCAATAGCGGCAATTTCACAGCGCGATGTAAAGCGCACTCTGGCTTACTCCTCGATCACCCACGCCGGCTTCTTGCTGGCTGGAGTTATTGCGCTAAGTAAAGCTGGCTTAACTTCTATGATGTTCTATCTCGTTGCGTACGGCTTTGCCACAATCGGAGCATTTGGAATTGTGACGCTGGTTCGGGATTCAACTGGCGAGGTCAATGATCTTAATCGTTGGGCGGGACTTGCAAAGAAATCACCAGGGGTGGCCACTGCATTTGCACTCTTTCTCTTGAGTTTTGGCGGAATTCCGCTCACCTCCGGCTTTATCGCGAAGTTCTCTATCTTTACCGCAGCCTATGCCTCAGGAAATATTGCGATTGTCGTCGTCGGTGTACTTTCTAGCGCGATTGCGCTCTTCTTCTATCTTCGTGTCATCCTGATTATGTTCTTTAAAGAACCTACAGATGACACGGTCACCGTTGCGATTCCATCATTCTTGGTTACGACAGGAATTACGATCTGCTTCGTGATTACATTGGTACTAGGTGTTTATCCAAACTTGCTCTTTAATTTGGCTAACACCATGACCACACTGGTTCCTTAATTAATCCCCAGATATTTCATTAAACGGATCTGATTCTTCACGTTGTTCTGGGTGGTCATAAAAGTCCTTGATTATTGGATGCAATAAGTGCGGCTTTATCTTGTGAGTCGCATGCGGTGAACCCGGGATGATGGCCAGACGGCCATTAGAAAGAGCTTGAAATAAATCAACTCCATGGTGCGGGCTAAAGGGTTCGTCATCGCCGTTAACTACGAGCACCGGACAGGTAATCGTGGCCAGTTCTGCGACGGTGATATTTGGTTCGGTGGCCCAAACTTCGTGAGCCTTCTGAATAATGACTTGAAGCATCTCTGGGGCATCTGGAGATCGTTCCGCAAATTCGGCGCGGTTATCGTCGGTAATGACAACCTCGTTATCGAGCGTGAGCTCAGCATCCCACGTGTAATTAGTACCCGTAGCAATAATTGATAAGACCAAGTCTGGCCGCGCGATTGCGACCAAGAGCGCGATGATGCCGCCGTCGCTATGTCCCAGTAAGTGAGTGGGCGCTCCAATGACATCCTCGATATAGGCGATTGCCTCATCGCGTTGAAAATCAAAGTGATAGAAACCTGCACGCGCGCCAGTTCGGCCATGTGCACTGCGGTCATAGCCATAAACGTGAAAGCGATCTTCTACAGCAGGAAGAATGTGGTAATCAAAGTTCTCGGTGGCACTCAATCCACCATGGAGTAGTAATAAAGGGGCACCATTGTTTGGATATTCAACGCTCCAGGTCTGATGCCCGCGCAGATCGATGTATGGCATGGTTTTAGATCGAATCCATGATGTGGCGGTTGCCGCGATCGAAGGTGAAATAGTTCCAGCTCCAGTCCGCGATAGTCCCAATACGATTTCTTCCACCCATTAAGTAGAAGAGATGTAGGAAGAGCCAACCGAACCAGGCGATTGGTCCACTGATCTTCAATTTTTTAACTTGGATGATTGCCTTGTGGCGACCGATGGTTGCCATGGAGCCCTTATCCTTATAAAGGAATTCTTTGAGGCCTTGTCCCTTGTTTACCCGGCGAATTTGATCTGCAACGAAACGGCCTTGCTGCATTGCAACCGGAGCAACTTGCGGCAGGAAGCGACCATTCGTCGCGCGAGCTCCCGCGCAATCTCCGACCGCCCAGATGTAGGGGTAGTTAGTGATCTGCATCGTCTGTTCTGTCTTCAGGCGGAATCCCTCTGTAGGAACGCTGAGGTCATAGATCGCGGGCGAACTTGTAACGCCGGCAGCCCAGACCATTACATGCGCTCGCATAGAGGAGCCGTCCGCAAAGTTGATGAGCCCAAATTCAAGTGACTTAACAGCTGTCTTGAGCATGAGATTTACGCCCAGTTTCTCTAACTCGTGCTGGGCTTTATCAGTCAAGGATTGATCAAACATCGGAAGCACGCGTGGCCCAGCTTCGACAAGATATACATCGATCTTGGAAGCAGCTTCGGCCTGGTCGCTGTGAAGTGGCCCCTTGATTAACTCTCCGAGGGCTCCAGCCATTTCGACGCCAGTGGGTCCGCCACCAACGACAACAACTTTAAGGCGGGTGTCATCCTGGAAACGGCAGAGATCTTCATAACGACGCATGATCTCGGAGCGAATTGCGAGAGACTCATGAACCGACTTCATCCCTAAGCCAAATTCATGCACGCCAGGAATTCCAAAATCTGCGGTGACCGAACCCATGGCAATGACGAGATGGTCAAAGGGAATGACTTCACTGCTATCGAGTTTGACGGTCTTATTCTTGTGATCGATGGAGATGGGAGAGCCCATGTGGAATCGGCCCCCGGTTTTACGGAGTGCACCGCGGATGGGGTAGGCAATATGGTCTGCAGCAATACCGGCGGTAGCCACCTGATAAAGCAGCGGAGGGAAGGTCTGATAGTTATTGCGGTCTACGACTGTGACATCTGCATCATGACCCAGAGCCTCGGCCGTCGCCAGCCCTCCAAAGCCTCCGCCAAGGATTACAACGCGCGGTTTTGCCATTGGGATCTACCTTTTTCTCAGTTAGTGCAAGAGTTTGCCAGGCACTGGTCGATTCGTAACCAACGCTGGTTTCGAATATCCGAATCTATGTACTCAGTCTACTGTTAATCAAGTGAGCGCAACTCCTGAGATTCGTAAGGTGCTCGTGACTGGCGCCTCCGGTTATGTTGGCAGCCGTCTAGTGACTGCCCTGTTAAATCAAGGCGTCGTCGTACGAGTCCTCGTTCGCGATTCCGCAAAGATTGTAGGACAGCCCTGGTATTCGCAGGTTGAAGTGGCTGTGGGCAATGCAACCAATTATGAGGAAATTCGTGCGGCGCTAGAAGGAGTTCATACCGCTTTCTATTTATTGCATTCGATCGGGGCTGGGCCTCGATTCGATGAGGTAGAAGAGACGATGGCACTCACCTTTGGGCGCGCCGCAAAGGATTCCGAAGTCTCCCAAATTATCTACCTAGGGGGCATAGTAAGGACAGGTGAACACAAGGCCAGTAAACATTTGGCGTCGAGAGCTAATACTGGTGCACGCCTTTCCCAATTCGATGTTCCTGTTTTGCAATTGCGCGCCGGGATAATTATTGGATCGGGTTCCGCGTCATTCGAAATGATTCGCCACATGACCCACCGGCTACCCATCATGATTACCCCAAAATGGGTGAACAATCGAACGCAACCAATTGCAATTCGCGATGTGCTCTATTACTTATCTCAAGCAGCCTCGCTAGCCGAACCGCAATCAGGAACCTTTGATATCGGCGGACCAGATATCTTTACCTATGCAGATTTGATTGAAGAATTTGCACAAGTCGCGGGCTTGCGTAAGCGAATAATAATGAAAGTTCCTTTTCTCTCGGTCTGGTTTTCGAGCCTTTGGATTGGCTTAGTTACTCCAGTGCCGGTTGCACTAGCCCGACCACTCGTTGGTTCTTTAATAAATGAATCATTTGTTGATCAAAGCCAGTCTATTTCGCTGCTAATTCCACCCCCACCTAATGGATTAGTCACTGTAGACCGGGCTTTTGAACTAGCAATCTCCAAGGTCAAACTTAATGAAGTCGAGTCACGCTGGTCCGATGCAAATGCCTTTATGCCGTCATGGCAGAAGACGCAATCTGATCCTGAGTGGGCTGGTGAGGCTGAATATCACGATGAGCAAATTGCATATACCGATGCAACTCTCACTTCGCTCTGGCAGAGTATCGAAGAGATTGGTGGCGAACGTGGATGGTACGGGGCCGATGCGCTCTGGTGGTTGCGTGGGTTGCTCGATCGCCTAATGGGCGGTGTTGGTTTACGGCGAGGGCGACGTGATCCTAATTTCTTACGACAAGGTGACAGTCTAGATTTTTGGAGAGTGGAAAGCCTGCAGGTGAATCATCACTTGAATCTATACGCAGAGATGATTCTTCCTGGGAAAGCTTGGTTGCAATTTACCCTCGATGAAGTTGAACATGATGGACGACTAATGCGACGCCTCAATCAGCGCGCCAGTTTCCTCCCTAAGGGGATGGGCGGGCACTTGTATTGGGTACTCGTCTTGCCATTTCACTGGTTGATATTTCCAACGATGGCCCGGAATATTTTGAAGGAAGCTCGCCGGAAGGATGAGGTCGCGCGGGAACACGGAAGATAGATAATCTCGA
>CAIKID010000312.1 GCA_903827345.1 uncultured Actinomycetes bacterium
GGGTGGCACGCGCCTGTCGCGACCACGGCGTTAAGAGCATCGCTATTTACTCCGATGAAGATCGTAACTCTTTACATGTCGCGACCGCCGATGAAGCTTTCGCTCTGCAGGGACTATCTGCCGCCGAAACATATTTAGATCAGAACAAGATCCTCGCCATTGCAAAAGAATCTGGCGCGGATGCGATTCACCCTGGTTATGGTTTTCTCTCCGAAAATGCTGGCTTTGCTGAAAAAGTAATTGCAGCTGGATTAATTTGGATTGGACCTCCACCGGAAGCGATCCGCCAATTGGGCGACAAGGTCTCTGCTCGTAAAATTGCGGCAAAGGTTGGCGCTCCCCTCGTCGCCGGAACTGCTGATCCTGTTGACACCGCAGAGGAAATTGTCGCTTTTGCGAAAGAACATGGTCTACCTGTTGCAATTAAGGCTGCTCATGGTGGTGGTGGTCGTGGCCTCAAGATTGCATTTACTTTGGAAGAGATTCCAGAACTCTTCGCCTCTGCCGTTCGAGAAGCGATTACCGGCTTTGGTCGTGGTGAATGTTTCGTAGAGCGTTATTTAAATAAGCCGCGCCACGTTGAAACCCAATGTCTCGTTGATACCTTTGGCAATGCCGTGGTTGTAAGCACCCGCGACTGCTCGCTGCAGCGCCGCCACCAAAAGCTTGTCGAAGAAGCTCCAGCGCCATTCCTTACCGATGCCCAGATTGAGCAGCTCTATACCTCGTCAAAAGCGATCATGCGCGAAGTCGGTTATGTCGGCGCGGGAACCTGCGAATTTCTCGTGGGACAAGATGGAACGATCTCCTTTCTAGAAGTTAATACCCGCCTCCAGGTAGAACACCCGGTCAGCGAAGAGGTCACGGGACTTGATCTTGTTCGCGAGCAACTGCGTATTGCTTCCGGAGAAGCGATTAGTCCTATCGACCCCATCATTCGCGGTCACAGCATTGAATTTCGCATCAATGGAGAAGATCCTGGAAATGGCTTCCTCCCATCACTCGGCACGATCACCAAGTGGGAGGTTCCGTCGGGACCAGGAGTCCGTGTTGATGCTGGCTTTGATCATGGGCATACGATCGGATCGCACTTTGATTCGCTGCTCGCTAAATTAGTCGTGACCGGCGCAACGCGAAAAGAGGCGCTCGAACGGGCTCGTCGGGCGCTCCGTGAATTTGAAATTGGCGGGCTCGCTACCGCCTTGCCTTTCCACCGCGCCATCGTGATGGATCCAAATTTCACCGAAGAATTTAAGGTGTACACCAGCTACATTGAAAACGAATTCGATAACCAAATTCCGGCTTTCAACTTCAAAGAGGGCGTAGCCGCATCTAAGGTTGCCTCTCAGAAAGTTGTTGCCGAAGTCAATGGCCACCGCTTCGAAGTGGTTTTGCATTCGCAAGCCCCTACAGAGAAGCGCCATCGCATCAAAAGCAACAGCGTTGCTAAGAGCTCTGGAAATTCCGTTTCAAGTCCGATGCAAGGAACCGTCGTAAAGATCGTCAAGGCAAATGGTGATCGTGTTGAGATCGGTGATCTCATCGTGGTACTTGAAGCGATGAAGATGGAACAGCCCCTGATTGCACAAAAAGCTGGGGTGATCGCTCAACTTGGCGTCGGTGTCGGGCAAACGGTATCTAGCGGTCAACTGCTCTGCGTCATAGAAGATTAAGGTAGCTTTACTTTTCCACTCTTAAGCTTTAGTAGTGCAGCTGAAACTTTCACTGAATAGCGGGCCCCAAGGGCTGTAAGCGCAATAGATACACCACCGTCTTTTGCCGTGTACATATGGCCATATATCCCAGCTTTTGCATCTAGTACATCGATGATGCTCTGGGAATTAATCGCGGCGGTCATAACATCTTCAACGGCTTTATCCACATGCTTGGAGACAGCACCGATCAATATCTTCTGACTGCCCTTTCCCAGCAAGAAATACTGGTCAGGAGTCATTCCAATGAGATAAACGGGGTGTTTCACTGTTGAAAGGGCCGCGACCGCATTTTGAACTTCGCTACTGCTCGTCCATTCGGAATAAACAACATCCGCTCCTTGCGATACCAGTGCACGAGTTGCACTAGCGGGTGAGGAATCAATGAGCACGCTCTTCAAAATAACCTTCGGGTTAACCGATGACAAACCACGTTGAAAATCAGCGATAAAGGGACCTGAAGAGATTGGTCCCAAGAAGGCGACTTTATTGGTTATTGTGGCAGCTCCGGCCAGCGCGCCAGCTAAGTAAGCGCCTTCTCGATGCGAAAAGACCAAATCGGTGATGTTGAGATCACCAATAGAAGCATCGTTTATTAGCGCAAATTCGATAGTTGGATTAGCGGCCGCGACCAAGCTCACCGCCGCTGCATACCCTGGGCCGATGGCCACTATTAGGTTGTAGTTGGCACTAGCGAGGAATTGCAGGCGAGATTCGCGATCGCTCTCCGTGCCGTTTGTGACTATCTCTCGAACGGCGAGTGAACTCAATCCATACTTCTTCTTTATTGCATCCACGCCTTGAGCCGCCGCATCATTGATCCCATGATCGCCACGCCCGCCAGTGTCATAGGCAATAGCAATCTTGATAGAAATCGCGGCACCCGCTGGTGAAGGGAGAAACGAAAAGAGAAGGGTTGCCGTCGCAAAAATTGCAGCAAACTTACCCGCGCGCAATTAAACCGATCCGTTCGTAAACATCCGCAACGGTCTTGCTAGCCACTGCCCCCGCCTTTTCGGCTCCGGCTTTGAGAATTGCGTTGAGGTGCGCCGGATCATCTAATAATTCCAGGGTCTTATTTCTCACTGGACGCAGATACTCTACGACTACCTCAGCCACTGCACCCTTAAAGTCTCCGTAACCCTTACCTACAAACTCTGCCTCAATATCTGCGATGGAACGCCCCGATAACGTAGAAAATATAGTTAAGAGATTTGAAATACCGGGCTTCTCTAC
>CAIKID010000313.1 GCA_903827345.1 uncultured Actinomycetes bacterium
CGTGAACGCGAGCGGATGGCATTTATCTCCTCTTCGTGGTGGGACCTTAAAGCCGAAACCGATCAGAATTTTTCAGCCCGCCTTATCGCTCTCGATGGCAAGCGGGTAGCTACTACAAATGACTTTGATGAAACGGGCGGACTAAAAGAGAAATCTCTCGGCAACATCCTCCTGCTCGATGAAGCATCAGCTAATGAATTAACCCAGAGCTTGCTCGGGACAAAACTCACCGTTATTAGCACCGAAGAATCCCCTCGCACGGAGCGCCCTAAAGCACCTTTCACTACATCAACAATGCAACAAGATGCTGGCTCACGGTTAGGTTGGGGCGCGCAGATAACAATGCGAATCGCACAACGTCTATATGAAAACGGCTACATCACATATATGCGTACCGATTCGGTAACCCTTTCGCAATCGGCCATCGCAACGGCTCGCGCACAAGCGGCGTCTTTGTACGGCAAGGATTACATTCCACCTAGCCCACGCGTGTATGAAGGCAAGACCAAGAACGCCCAAGAGGCGCACGAAGCGATTCGTCCCGCAGGAGATACCTTTAAAACTCCAGGAGAGTTAGCGCCAGAACTCAGTCGAGATGAGTTTGCGCTGTATGACCTTATCTGGAAGAGAACGATTGCATCACAGATGTCTGATGCCAAGAAGATGCAGATGCGCGTTGATTTTGAAGTTGCTACAAAGGTAGGCGCTACCGCGAACTTTCGCGCAAATGGTTCCGTCCTTACCTTTCCTGGTTTCTTAGCGGCATACGAAGATGTCCTTGAAGAAGGCGCACCGGAAGCCGATGACGAATCCAAACGTCTTCCTCCGATGGCTGTAGGAGACACGGTTAATGTCAAGCAATATTCCTGTGAAGGCCATGACACGAAGCCACCAGCGCGTTATACAGAGCCATCTCTGGTTAAGAAATTAGAAGAGTTGGGAATTGGCCGTCCCTCCACCTTCGCTTCCATCATGAGCACCATTCAAGATCGTGGCTATGTAGCTAAACGTGGTCGCGCACTCGTCCCAACATTCTTGGCATTTAGCGTTACTGGCTTACTGGAACAACATTTTTCAAAGTTAGTTGATTACGAATTTACCGCTTCAATGGAAGAGGATCTCGACAAGATTGCAAATGGCGAAGCCGACCGCGTTGAATGGTTAACGCGCTTCTTCTATGGCCACGACGATGTACCTGGCCTTGAAGCGCTCGCTGCAGATCTTGGTGCGATTGATGCACAACAGATCAACACCATGAAGATGGGACAAGATATTGAAATACGCGTTGGTCGCTATGGCGCATATATCCAGCAAGGCGAAGGTGATAATCGAAAATTTGCCAATATTCCAGAGAATATGGCACCGGATGAACTCACACTAAATATCGCTATTGAGTTATTAGCACGACCATCTGGTGAAAGAGAGTTAGGCGTCGAACCACTTAGCGGGTATCCACTCGTTGCAAAATCCGGTCGCTTTGGTCCCTATGTCACGCAAATTTTTCCAGAACCGGAATTGGTCGTTGATAAGAAAACAGGTGAGCTCAAGAAGCCACGTAAAAAGAAAGATGCGCCGAAGCCCAAAACTGCATCACTACTTTCTACGATGACTTTAGATACGATCACAATGGATGATGCACTCAAGTTGATGTCACTACCAAGAACACTGGGTGAGTTAGAAGGCGAACCGATCACGGTTCAGAACGGGCGTTATGGTCCTTATTTAACAAAGGGTAGCGATTCTCGAACGCTTACCTCGGAAGATCAACTCTTTGACATCACTCTCGATGAGGCGATCGCAATCTATAAAGAGCCGAAGGTCCGCCGTCGTGGCGTTGCAAAACCACCTGTCAAAGATTTGGGTATCGATCCAGCGTCACAACGCCCAGTGCTCGTTAAAGATGGACGATTCGGGCTATATGTCACCGATGGCGAAACCAACGCAACGTTGCGTCGAGGAGATACCGTTGAATTCCTGACCCTTGAACGTGGCATGGAGCTATTAGCTGGGCGGCGGGCCTGGGAGGCCGAAAACGGCGGCGCAACTCGTGTGAAGAAGAAGTCAACGAGAGCCAAGAAGAGCGCCCCCACCCTGACCGCAAAGACCGTGAAGGCGACCGGCGCCCCTAAGGCCAAGAAGAAGGCGGCCTCAGGCAAGGGCAAAGCCACAACAGCCGCTAGCCTCTAGGCTTAACCCATGTCTCAAGCGCTGCCATACCCGTCAGCCCCGGCGCAGTCGGAATCGCGTAGCGTTCTGGCAATCCCGGCCTTCCGCAAGCTCTGGAAGAGCATGGCCTTCTCCTCCTTTGGAGATTGGCTCGGACTTTTGGCCACTACAGCTCTCGCTCAAGAGCTTGCCGGTGGAAATTACAAGAAAGCCAACTTCGCTATCGCGGGTGTCTTTATAGTTCGACTTTTACCGGCCGTTTTACTTGGACCGATCGCTGGGGTGATCGCCGATCGCTTTGATCGCCGCCGCTTAATGATCGTCTGCGATATTTTGCGTTTCGGTTTCTACCTCTCTATCCCCATTGTTCACAATTACATCTGGCTCTACACCGCAACCGTGATCGTTGAAGCAATCACCCTCTTCTGGTCGCCAGCGAAGGAAGCCTCCGTTCCTAATCTCGTCCCTAAAGACAAACTCGAGTCTGCAAACCAGATGACGTTGCTTGCGAGTTATGGAAGTGCGCCGGTCGCCGCACTCATGTTTGCTTTACTGGCTGGAATAGCGGCCACCATCACTTCAATTTCGAATCCTCGTTATGCCTCTACCGCCGACTTGGCGCTCTATATCGACGCGATCTCTTTTCTATATACCGCATGGGTTGTCTATCAATTACAAAGCATTCCAAAGGGAGCTGCTTCAAAGAGCGCTGTGAACGACAATATTGGAAAATCGCTCTTTGATGGCTTTAAATTTGTATCTCAATCAAAGGTCATTAGCGGATTGATTCTCGGAATGCTTGGTGCATTTTTTGCGGCAGGCGCGGTGATCGGTCTAGCTCGAACTTTCGTCGGCGACCTCAACGCGGGAGATGCCGCTTATGGTGTCCTATTCGGTGCTGTTTTCACAGGTCTCGCCTTAGGAATTTGGCTCGGGCCAAAAATATTTGGCCAATTTTCCAGGCGCCGCATCTTTGGAATCTCACTCACTATCTCGTCGGCTTTCTTAATAGTTCTTTCGCTCGTATCAAACCTCGTTCTCGCTATTTTGATGACCATCTTCCTCGGCGCTTTTGCTGGGTTGTCATGGGTTACTGGATTCACCATGCTTGGTATGGAAGTCGAAGACGAAGTTCGCGGTCGCATCTTCGCATTCGTTCAATCACTTATTCGAATTTCATTAGTTCTCGTTCTAGCCATTGCTCCTGTTATTGCAGCCTCCATTGGCCGCCATCAATTTACCGTTAATAACGTGCACCTCCATTACAGCGGCGCAGCTTTTACTATGTTTGGAGCGGGGATCATCGGTTTAGTCGTAGGGATATTCTCGTACAAGCGCATGAAAGATCGTCCTAATGTCTCTTTCTTCTCAGATGTTATGGCAGCCTTCCGCGGAGAACTAGGCGGAATTACCGGCCAAGCGCACAAAGGGATCTTTATTGCCTTTGAAGGTGGGGAAGGTTCTGGAAAATCTACCCAGGTGGAATTACTAAAGAAGTATCTCGTCAGCGTTAGTGAAACTGTGGTTGTGACGAGAGAGCCAGGCGGAACAGTTCTAGGCAAGCAGCTGCGCAAGATCTTGCTGGACCCAAAAACGGGTGCAATTTCCCCTCGGGCAGAAGCGCTCTTATATGCGGCTGATCGCGCCAATCACGTCTTCTCACTCATTGAACCCGCACTTTTACGTGGAGATATCGTAATTACGGATAGGTATTTGGATTCATCGATTGCATATCAAGGAGCTGGAAGAATCTTGCTTCCCAGCGAGGTAGCTCGAATTTCACGTTGGGCGACAGAATCACTTACGCCAACCCTCACTTTTATTATGGATCTGCCTGCTGAAATTGGTTTGAGCAGATTGGATAGCATCGATCGTTTAGAACAAGAACCGCTCGCTTTCCACGAGCGAGTGCGCCGTGAATTTCTTAACTTGGCTAATGTAGATCCTGAAAGATACTTTGTTGTTGATGCCACACAGAGCGTAGATTCGATTGCACAACAGATCCAGGAACGAGTCTCTACACTTCCGCTTTTAAAAATTAATCGCGAAAAAATCAAGAAGTAGTTATGTCTGTCTTTGACTCACTCATCGATCAGAATGAAACCGTAGCAATTCTGAAAGAGGCAACAGTTTCCGCCAAAAACAATGAGGATGAATCTCAAAACATGACTCACGCCTGGCTCTTTACCGGCCCTCCAGGTTCTGGACGAAGCAATACCGCGCTGGCATTCGCAGCTGCCCTGCTCTGTCCTGACTCTGGGTGCAATAACTGTGTAAATTGTGCGACCGCCATAAAGGGAACTCATGCAGATGTTGAACTGATTAAAACCGAAGGCCTCTCTATAAAAATCGATGAGATCCGCGATCTCATTACACGTGCTTCATGGAGTCCATCTGTTGCTCAGTATCGCGTAGTCATTATTGAAGATGCCGATCGATTGACAGAATCAGCCGCCAACGCACTTCTCAAGGCGATTGAAGAACCTGGATTGCGTACAGTTTGGCTATTGTGTGCACCCACCCTGACCGATGTTCTTCCAACTATTCGTTCTCGAACGCGCAACTTGATTTTACGCACCCCATCAATTGCGGCTGTTACTAAACTTCTTGAAAGCGAGCTCATCGCCCCTCAGATCGCTGAACTTTCGGCCCGCGCCTCCCAGGGACATATCGGCCGAGCCCGCTACTTAGCCAATGATCCAGAGGCGCGGACTAGACGCACAGATATCCTTAAACTGCCTCTCACCATTACGGATATCGCCTCCGCATTTAAATGTGCCCAACTGCTGGTTGATGCGGCAAAACGGGAGGCCGAGGCAGATGCCGAGAAGAGGAACGATCTAGAGACCTCCGCTCTAAAAGAAGCCTGGGGCCAACAAGGAACTCGGATTGTCCAAGGAGGTGCCAAGGCCATCAAAGAGCTGGAGAAGGATCAGAAGTCCAGACAAACTAGAATGGTCCGAGATTATTTAGACCGCGCGCTCTTAGATATTGCGACTTTTTATCGCGATACCCTCTTAGTGCAAAGTGGAATGAAATCTGAAGACTCGCTTATCAATGGCGATATGCAACGGGAGATTCAGATTGTGGCCGGTAATACCTCGTCGGAAATTACATTAAGGAAGCTAGAGGCAATCATGAAAACGCGCACCAATCTTTCGCGCAACGCTGCTCCACTACTTGCAGTGGAGGCGCTGATGGTGCAATTACGATGAAGGGCAGAATCGCAGCATTTGCGGCTATCTCATTAGCGCTTTCTAGTTTTACCTCTCCCGCACTTGCAGGTCAAACATGGACCTTAGCAACACTTCAGGCACAAACTCTTAATTGGACCGCTTGC
>CAIKID010000314.1 GCA_903827345.1 uncultured Actinomycetes bacterium
CAAGGGATTGTCCATATTTCTGAGGGCAAATCGGTTATTCCAGAACTTACGGTCGCGGAAAACCTCGCTCTCGGCGGGCTGTGGAGGCGAGACAAACTAGATGTAGCCATTGCAACTCAGGAATCACTCGCAATCTTTCCCGTTCTAGCTTCCCGCTTGAGCCAACGCGCGGATTCACTCTCTGGGGGGGAGCGTCAGATGTTGGCGATAGCGCGAGCATTAATTTCCCGCCCACAACTTTTACTTCTTGATGAACCATCACTTGGGCTTGCTCCTCTCATAATCGAACAGATATTTCTCGCCATAAGTCACTTACAAAATCAATTTGGGTTGACGGTGCTTCTCGTAGAGCAGAATGCGATGAGCGCGTTAAAGATCGCTGATAGAGGGCTAATTCTCAACCTTGGAAGATTAATTAAGACTGGTACACCTGCGGAGCTTCTCGCAGATTCTCAACTCCGAGCCGCTTACTTAGGATTCTAAAAAATGTTTATTGACACGCTTCTTATCGGAATCAGTAGCGGAGCCATTTATTCCCTGATGGCCCTAGCTCTGGTACTTGTATGGAGGTCGACGCGCGTTGTTAACTTTGCGCAATCGGGCCAAGCTGTTCTCTCGACATACATAGGGTATGAAATCTGCATACATGCGCACAACTATTGGATCTCACTTCCGCTAGCAATCTTCGCTGGGGCAATTGTGGGCTCTCTTGTTGATTTACTTTTTATGCGGTTATTAATTAGTAGAGCGAAGTCAGGTCCAATTGCAGAGATAGCTCCAGTAATTGCAACCTTGGGTCTCCTCGGCTTGATACAAAGTTTTATCGGGTTGGTTTTGGGTAATACTTTTCAACAATATCCCTCACCTCTTTCGGGCAAGGGTTTCATTTTTGGGAGCCATGTAATCCCTTTCTCCCCTCAAAACCTATTTATCGTCATTGCATCTGGCGCGGTACTCGCAATTTTTGGAATCATTTTCAAATTTACAGATTTAGGATTGGCGCTCCGTGCCGCCTCCTTCCAACCCGAGATCGCTCAACTCGCCGGTGTTCGTGTGAGTCGTGTCCGAAATATTGGCTGGGCATTTGCCGGTGCTGCGGGTGCGGTTGCTGGTGTGGTCATTACACCAACATCAACCTTGTCACCGAACTCTCTTGATCTGCTCTTCGTCTCAGGATTTATTGCAGCAGTTATCGGTGGTTTGGATTCTTTGGTTGGCGCGGTCGTTGGAGGGCTGGTCCTTGGAATCGGCTTCTCATTTATTTTGCAATACATCGGTGGATCTGTAACTTTCTTAGTTGGCTTTGTCATTCTGATGGTGGTCTTGTTAATTAGACCTCAAGGAATATTTGGCCACAAGGTGAACCGCCGTGCGTAGTCGCCGTCTATCCCCCCGCACCCGAGCCTTGTTCTTTTTGGTTATCGGAGCTGGACTTCTGACGGCTAGCGGATTTATTGGTGAGTTGCGCACTTATCAAGGGGCGCAGGTTGCGGTTTATATGATTGCTATTGCATCAATTATTTTATTGACGGGCTACTCGGGACAAATCTCTCTTGGGCATGGTGCAGTTATGGCTGTCGGTGGCTACGGAGCCGCTCTTTCATTTACCTTGTGGCACTTTCCCTTTGCGATTGCCTTGCTCTTCGGTGTACTAGTTGGAGCGTTTGGTGGTTTTGTATTAGGTGTAGCTGCCGCACGACTGAGCGGACCGTATCTTGCGGGAACAACTCTTGCACTCGCTGTCGGACTTCCATCTATCGCTGATCAATTTCACATTCTTGGGGGAGAGCAAGGGTTGAATTTTGATATCGGGGACCCCCCTCATTGGATAGTTCGCCTCGAAGGAAGTGATTTCACTCAATACAAATGGTTCTTCTGGATAACGACCGTGGTGGCGCTGATCGCCTTGTGGGCTATAACGAATCTGTTACATAGTAGTTATGGGCGTAATTGGAGAGCCGGAAGGAATAACGCTGTTGCAGCAGGATTAGCAGGAATTAATGTAGCAAGGGGCAAAGTTTTGGCGTTTACCGTTAGTTCAGCGCTGGCAAGCCTTGCTGGAGCCCTCTTTGCTCTACTTCTTGGCTTAGTCACCCCAACTGCCTTCCCATTGTCCTTATCATTTGCGATTGTGACTGGTGCGGTACTTGCGGGAGTAGGCAATCTCACGGGTAGCATTGTCGGCGGTGTAGTTCTGGTTGCCATACCTGAACTTTCAGGTTCGCTTACAACGCACCTGGGAAATTCGCAGAAGGTTTCGGCAAATCTTCCTGGACTTGTAATGAGTTCTTTACTGATTCTGGTAGTCCTATTTATGCCAAATGGGTTGCGAATCAGAAAATTTAAGAAGCAGATTAAAACTCAATAAAGAAATACTGCAGGCATCTCCTGGAATACCCTCAATGAAAGGAAGAATATGCTCGTTCATCGTCGCGCGAAGCGCGGGAAACTTGCCATAACTTTAGTAGCAACTGCTGCTTTAGCACTTAACGTACTACCCGCACATGCAACAATCCTTTATAAGGCAGATGGCGTTACATCAACAACAATTACCTTGGGAATTACCTCACCCCTAACAGGCGCTGCGGCTCCGGGCTATAACAAAGTTCCATACGCCATGCAGGCTTACTTCAACTACGTCAACGACAATGGTGGAGTAAACGGCCGTAAGATCAAATTGATTATTAAAGATGATGCATACAACCCGGTCTTGGCAAAATCTGTCACCAATGACCTAGTGCTGCAAAGCAAAGTACTAGCCCTGGTTGGCACCTTAGGTACCGCGGAAAACGAAGCAACGACTCGTTTTGTTAATGATCATGGTGTACCCCGCCTCTTTGTAAATACCGGGTATAGCGGATTCGCAAACTCGGCAAAGTATCCAACGACATACACTCTGCTTCCTTCCTATGTTATGGAAGCGAAGATTATGGGCCAGTACATCAAGGACAATTTTGCAGGAAAGTCCGTCGCAATCATCTATCAAGATGATGATTTTGGCGCCGATGCGCTCAAGGGCTTTGCGATTGCCGGTACAAAATTCGTTACCAAGATTGCCTATCCAAGTGGATCACAAGCCGACCCAACTGTCGTTGGGAAATGGATTGGTGGTCTAATGGCAGCGAAGCCTGATGTCACCATCATGTTTGGTGTCTCATCTGCTACCGCAGCAGCTCTGGGTGGTTCATACAAGGCTGGCTTTAAGACGCAATGGATTCTGGGATCGGTCGGCGGAGATGGAACAACCATCGCCACCGTAGCCGGACCAACAGCAGTTGGTTTGCTCTATGGAGCCATCGGAGCATCCTTCTTGCCTGCGCCAACTGACACTACCGATCCTTACATCGCTCAATTCCAAGCAATCAATACCAAGTACAACGCAGGAGTTGTCTTTGATAACAATGTGCTTGTTGGAATGAACACCGCGATGTTGACCGTCGAAGCTCTCCGAGCAGCTGGCCCAGTGCTAAATAGAACCTCATTGCTCAAGGCGATTGCCAAGAGTGGTTCAACCTTTGCATCCGCGGGTTTTGCAACTCTTGGATATAGCGCAACCAGCCATGTTGGATATAACGGGTATTGGTTCGGTTCATATGGTCCAACCGGAGCAATCAAACCTATAGGCGGTTCATACACGCTTTATACGACCGATTCTGGAACTGGAGCGGTAGTTAAAGCAACCAGCACCCGTCCAGCAATGCCACTGAAGGGATTGCCAAACAACTAATGAAAAACCTAATGAGAATGAAGAGAATCGCAATTTTGGGAAGCGCAGTACTCGCGTTCACAACGCTGGTGGCTATTCCTACGAACGCCTCTGCCGCACCTGCGTGTGATGGCAAATTCCCTGTTCAGTCATGCGTGGGCGCTACCAGCGATGGAGCCCCATATGTGATGCAGGTACCAGCCAACTTCAATGGCACGGTTTATCTCTGGTCGCATGGATATCGTTACAACATTGATATCCCTGCAGCAATGCCACTTATTGGCGGCTACAAGTTC
>CAIKID010000315.1 GCA_903827345.1 uncultured Actinomycetes bacterium
ACCCCAACACCAACACCAACGGCGTCAGGTTCAGGTAGCGGAACCACACCTCCACCGGTCGTCATTGTTGTTCCAGGTCCACCACCTCCACCAGTCACCATCTTCATTTATGCACCGAATATCGCGCTCTCAATAACTTCCGTCGTTATGAATGAGCTTTCGGACTTTGCACCTTATACAGTAAATAACAGTGGTGGCACGGTGACTAGTTACTCGTTAAGCCCAAGTGCTCCAGCCGGTACAACATTTAATACGACAACTGGAATTCTTAGTGGTGCACCGACAACCGCGCAAACGGCGACCACATATACGATAACCGCGACAAATGCCTCTGGTTCATCAACCGCGCAATTCTCGCTGACCATCCTCAATGGCGCACTTCAACAGATATCGTTCTTGACGCCCAATGCAATGCGAGTGGGTGATCCTGATCAAGTTCTCTATGGCGCGAGTTCGAGTGGGCTGGCGGTTACCTATTCGGTCCTCGGTAGCAGCAACGGTGTATGTTCCATTGTAAATGGCTTTGGTACCATAAACGTGCACGCAATAGGAGCAGGCACCTGCTACATCGATGCCAATCAGCCGGGAGATACCACCTATCTCCGAGCTCCAATGGTTGAGCGAATATTCACCATTGCCGCAACTAGTGCGACAACGTTCTTGGTAATAATTGACCCTAATGGCGGAATGGATGCTCAAGGGAACTCGGTCGTGATATCTCAGGCATACGCACCTGGTAGCGTTATAACACTTCCGGTCCTGACGAACAGTCTCTTCGGAACTTATACGTGGGCAACTGGCAATATATTTGGAGCTCCTGTGGCCGGTTCAACGGTGACCATTACTGGTGACCTAACATTGGTGGCACATTGGGCCTAAATAAGGCGCGCTTTCTTTCGTTGGTAGCAGTTTTAGCGATAACACCGCTGGCACTGCTACCTTCGTGCGCTAGCGCAGCTGACTTGATTACCCAGTTGGATAGCGCTGTCGTGAGTATGCATGACTACAGTGTTATCAATGGCCAAATCACTGCAAAGGCGAGCACGGCAACGGTGCAATCGGCAGTTTCAAAGATGAATCTTCAATTATTTGCAATCAAAGCGGCGCTCAAGACATTTGATGGTGCATTGACGAACAGTTGGAGTTTCCTTAGCCCAACTGCAAATGGAACTTACCCAGGACGTGAAACTTTACGTCAATTCGATCTGACTGCGTTCGCTTGGTATAGCTACGAGCTGAATGCGCAGAAACAGATAGTTGGATGTTATAAGAACGCAGCCACCAGCAAGCAATGTGTCTTGAAATGGCATGCCAAGAACAAGAAAACAGAGCTACTTAAATACAGCAAAGTAACCGCCCAACTCAATATCATTGAAAAATGGCGGCTCGCCGCAAAGCGATAATCGTAATGTCGCCAACGGCGACTTGGGGTGGGTTCCAGCCGCCAAAGCAGTAGAGTTCTGACTCACGACGTTGGGACAGACATGGATGAATTTCCCGCTATAGATATGGCGGCACCTCTTGCGGTCAGACTTCGCCCTGCAAACGTTCTTGAGCTCTTGGGCCAACAACACCTGCTCCAATCTGGTGCACCACTGATGCGTTTGATAGAAGGGGAAGAAAAACACATCACTAGTGTCTTGCTTTATGGTCCACCTGGCAGCGGCAAAACAACTCTGGCCAAGATGATCGCACACTCCGATTCGCGGGTATTTGTCGAACTATCGGCGGTCAGTTCTGGCGTCGCCCAGGTTCGCGAGATGCTAATTCAGGCTGAGGAGCGGTTACTAAATGAGAATAAGGAGACAGTTCTTTTTATTGATGAGGTCCACCGCTTCTCCAAAGCGCAACAAGACGCCCTGTTACCCGGTGTTGAAAATAGGTGGGTAACCCTCGTTGCCGCAACGACTGAGAATCCCTCTTTCTCCATCATATCTCCCCTGCTTTCGCGTTCCATAGTTCTTACACTGCGCGCAATACCAGATGCCGAAATTGCCACACTCATCAATCGAGCCATCACTGATATTCGTGGTCTGAACAACGAGGTCACCATTTCAGAGGAGGCGCTCGACTCACTCGTTCGATTGGCTGCAGGAGATGCGCGTCGTGCGCTCACATATTTGGAAGCCGCTGCAGGAGCCGCAGATGGTGAAATTACAACCGAAGCGCTAAGCCGAGCGGTTGATCGCGTAATTGCCAAATACGATCGTGGCGGAGATAATCATTACGATGTCGCCAGTGCATTCATCAAAAGTATTCGCGGCTCTGATGTCGATGCCGCACTCCACTATTTAGCCCGCATGCTGGAATCCGGTGAAGATCCACGTTTCATCGCCCGCCGTGTAATGATCAGCGCTAGTGAAGATATCGGCTTGGCTGATCCCGGTGCGCTTGGCTTAGCGGTAGCAGCAGCACAAGCGGTTGCGATGGTTGGAATGCCTGAGGCAAGAATCATCCTCGCCGAAGCTGTTACGTATTTAGCCTGTGCACCCAAATCCAATGCTGCCTACCTTGCCATTGAATCGGCTCTAGCCGATCTGCGATCTTCTAAAGGTGGCGCAGTGCCACCGCATCTGCGAGACGGAAATTCAGGGGCGCTGCGAGATAGCAAGGAGAGCGCTGCCCGCGAGAAAAACTCTTACATTTATCCTCACGATTTACCAGGCGCAGTCGCAGGGCAGCAGTACCTGCCCGACGATCTCGTCGGCACCGAGTACTACCACCCCACCAGTCATGGATATGAAGCGCGAGTCAAGACTGCGCTAGATGCGATTCGTAAAATGCTGAGAGGCAAGGCTTAAAGCAAGGACATGAAGGGGCTCTGGATAATTTTAGCTGCCGCTATTGCTTGCCTGGGAATCCCGGCGAGTTCTGCTTCTGAGCCAAATACGGCCGATCAGTTACGTAAGGTTGCAATAACTTTTAATAATAACTATTCGATGAACAACGTTGGGCCGGTGTACGACCGTTGGGACGCGCAAAGTCAGAAAATCATCACTCGCAACGAATATATGCACCGCCATCAACTGTGCGCAACTAATCCTGGAGCAGCGATTATCCGGTTGATATCCAAGTTCGGCAATCAGTATTGGCAGGTGCACTATTCAATCGACCAGGCTAAGTTAATCGATTATTGGCGCTATATAAATGGAGCATGGCGTTTTAGCTTGTACAAGAGCAATCCAGATGCCGTGGCCCTATATAAGTTGAGTTTGCGTGAATATGAAAGAAAAGTCGGCTGCAAGCCCTAATTTCTTCTGAAAGACCCCCTCGTTCCCGCTCACGTGTGGTGCACGACACCCCTACCCCGCTGGGAACGACACTACAATTTCAGGCTAGCAGTCTCGCATTGAACAAGGGAGTTCTATGAGCAGCACCAGCCCAGGCTATGGAATAACAATCCGTATCGATACCGATATGAAGATAGCGCCTACCTCCCTCATTCCCGCCGCAATCGCAGCTGCCGGTGGAACCCTCACCGCCCTAGATGTCGTCGAATCCACTCAGGACCGCGTAACCATTGACGTTACCTGTGATGCAATTGATGCCGACCATGCAGAAGTAATTACAGAAGCTATCAAGGCTGCTTCACCACATCTTGTTGTTCGTAACGTTAGTGATCGCACCTTCTTGCTTCACCTCGGTGGAAAGTTGGAAGTACATTCGAAAGTACCGCTAAAAAATCGCGATGATCTATCTCGCGCTTACACCCCAGGTGTTGCTCGCGTCTGTTTGGCTATCGCGAAGAATAAGGCGGACGCACGACGCCTTACGATTAAGCGAAATACCGTTGCTGTCATCTCTGATGGTTCTGCCGTCCTTGGACTGGGAAATATTGGACCGGAAGCAGCGATGCCAGTTATGGAAGGAAAGGCCGCGCTCTTCAAGCGTTTTGCCAATGTTGATGCTTGGCCAATCTGTCTTGATACCCAAGATACTGAAGAGATCATCCGCACCGTGCAATTGATCGCTCCAGGTTTCGGTGGAATCAATCTCGAAGATATCTCGGCACCCCGCTGCTTTGAAATTGAAAGTCGCTTAAAGGATCTCCTTGATATTCCCGTATTCCACGACGATCAACATGGAACTGCCATCGTAGTTCTCGCGGCACTTATTAATTCATTGAAGATCGTCAAGAAGAATTTGGCGGATATCCGCATCGTGCTCAGTGGTGCTGGCGCCGCTGGCAACGCCATCATTCGACTCTTGATTATTCAGGGTGCTACGAACATTATTGCTTTTGACTCCAAGGGTTCGATCCACAAAGACTCGGCTCGCCCAAACGCGATGCGCGAATGGCTCATCGACAACACCAACCCAGATAATCGCAACTGCACTCTGCCAGAAGCCTTGGTCGGAGCCGACGTATTTATCGGTGTGAGCGCGCCAAATATCCTTAAAGAGGCCGACATTGCAGCGATGGCTAAGGATTCAATCGTCCTCGCTCTGGCCAATCCAGATCCCGAGATCGATCCTGTTTTAGCAAGCAAGCACGCCCGTATCGTTGCGACCGGTCGTAGCGATTATCCAAATCAGATCAACAATGTCTTAGCTTTCCCTGGAATCTTCCGCGGTCTATTGGATGCAGGAGCCACAAAGGTAACCGACGAGATGCTCGCGCTGGCCGCAACGGCAATTGCCAGTTGTGTGAGCGACGATCAGCTCAATGCCACCTTCATTGTGCCTAGCGTCTTTGACCCAGCAGTGACTCCAGCAGTCGCCCACGCTGTTACCTCCTTGGCTAAGGCAGCAAAGTCC
>CAIKID010000316.1 GCA_903827345.1 uncultured Actinomycetes bacterium
ATTCGAAGCACCAATAACAATACTTTCAAAAATATATCTCGGTTTGATTTGAGATTGTTCTGCTGGAGATTTTGAGCCTAAATAACGGCCAGTACCACTCTTAGGTTGTAGCTCGGGCACACTCTCATCAATAAGTTCTTCAGGAGGGGTTACCGTCTCTAAATTTTCATCGACCGTTACTGCAATATTTATCTTTTGACCTAACTGGTTTGTGAGAATTTCATTAAGAGCAGATTTAACACGTAACTCCAAGAAATCTTTTGCAAATTGATTTGGAGTATTAAGGAGGAGGGTCGCGCCTCCTTCACTTTGAAGGAGCCCAAGGGGCTTAGTCAGAGCCAAGAAAGCTCGATGTTGAGGGGACTCCGCAGCCATTGCTTCAATGACCAACGCCCACAAGGTGTTGAGATCAACCTCTTCTAATAAAGCCATTCCAACCCCAGACCGAGCACTAGTAAAAACCTCTAAAAGCAGAATCTCAGAGAGTTATCCCCAAAGTTATCCACAGCCTGTGGTCTAAACCCCGCATTGAGGGTCGGGAGGCGCGAAACCTGTGGATAGAGCGCGAACCTATGGCTCCCTGGGGAAAAGCGCAAGTGGTTTATCCACACCAATTCGGCTAATCTTGCCCTTCCGTTGTGGCCCTAGCTGGTGCCAACCCCGAATCCATCTTTAACAGCTAGGAGAAAAAGAGGAACTTATGAGCAAGCGTACCTATCAGCCTAATAACCGTAAGCGCGCCAAGAAGCATGGCTTCCGTGCCCGCATGGCCACTCGTGGTGGACGAGCAGTTCTATCGTCCCGCCGCGCAAAGGGTCGCACTCACATCTCAGCTTAAATCGTGCTTCCAGCATCCAACCGTATGCGCCGAGGCCAAGATTTTTCCAGAACCACCAAGACCGGGCATCGGGCTACCTCCGATTTATTAGTTCTCTACTTTTTGACGCATGAGCAATTGCCGAGCGAGCCGCAAGTTGGATTAATTATTAACAAGAGCGTCGGTGGATCGGTCACACGCCATCGCATCGCCCGCCAATTGCGCCACGCAATGGCAGAACATGTAAAAGATCTGCAACCGCACACCCAAGTTGTAATCCGAGTCTTAAAGAATCAAAACGATTATCGATCCGATCTATTAGTGTTGATTGCAAAAGTTATAAAGAGAACCGGCGCTCATCAATGAAGAAGCTTTTGATCGCACCTATTAGATTCTGGCAGATCTTCATCTCTTCAAATATGTCCCCCCGGTGTAAATATTTCCCATCTTGTTCGCAATACACAATCGACGCGATCAATGAATTTGGTTTAAAAGGTTTGGCAATGGGTGTGTGGCGGATTCTCCGTTGTAATCCATGGTCACATGGCGGGGTCGATTACGCCGGCGGTAAGCGAGTTGTCTACGAACATCTAAAGGGAGCTAAATAATGAACGCGATACTGCACCCCCTGTACTACGCGGTTACATGGGTTATGGTCACTTTCCACACCATGCTCGGTTGGATGCTCGGCAAAGATTCACACGAATCCCTTAAGTGGACCCTTTCCATTGTTCTTCTCGTTGTTTTAATTCGAGTAATTCTGATCCCACTCTTTGTGAAGCAGATTAAATCGCAGCGGGCCATGACCGCGCTGCAACCACATATGAAAGAGATTCAGAAGAAGCATAAAGATGATCGTCAAAAGCAATCTGAAGAGATGATGAAGCTCTATAAAGAGCATAAGACCAACCCGCTGGCTCCATGCCTGCCATTGCTCGCACAAGCCCCAATTTTCTTCGCCCTCTTTAGAGTGTTGAGTGGAATTGCCAGTAACAAGTCATATGTTCCCAACGTATTAACCGCAAAACTTTTAACTACTGCACACGACGCTAAGTTTTTAAGTGCGCCGATTTCAGATAGTTTTCTTAGTCATAACGCGACGACCGGAACTAAGGTCGTTACCGTCTGCCTGATTGCATTTATGTCGGCCACGACATTTATCACCCAACGCCAATTGATGGTCAAAGGAATGCCAAAGCTCGACCCATCGAATAACATGATGGCGCAACAACAGAAAATTATGTTGTATGTGTTCCCATTCATCTTTGCTATCTCTGGTGTGAACTTTCCAATTGGTGTTCTGATCTACTGGTCAACGACAAACCTCTGGACCTTTGGTCAGCAGTACTACGTCATCAAGAGAAACCCAACACCGGGCTCACCTGCCTATGAAGAGCTACAACGCAAACGCGGAATTACTGAGGCGGGGGATACGCAGACACCCGAAGGCATGACTGAGGCGGAGCGGGAAGCTGAGGCAGCCAAGAGCCGGCAACGCCAGCAGCCCAAAAAGAAGAAACCCCGTAAATAGCCGTTAAATGCTTACAAAATATAACAAAAGGTTTAAAACCGACAGAAAGGCAGCATAATGACAGAGACCGAGATAGTTCCTGAGACCGAGGCCGTAGTAGAGACCCCAAAAAAGTCCCTCATCGCTCGTTTGGAAGAAGAGGGCGATGTCGCCGCGGATTACCTCGAGGGGCTGCTCGATATTGCCGACCTTGATGGGGATATTGATATTGATGTAGAGAATGAACGCGCCGCACTGGCGATCGCCGGTGGCGCCCTCTCCCACCTCGTAGGAGATAGTGGCGAGGTACTTGATGCGCTCCAGGAGCTCACCCGCTTGGCGGTTCAAACCTCCCTGGGCGAGCGTTCCCGTTTAATGCTGGATATCGATAACTTTCGCAGTAATAAGAAGATCGAACTCACCAAATTGGCACATGAGATCGCAGATGAGGTTAAATCCTCTGGTGAGCAGGTAAAACTCAAACCAATGAATGCTTTTGAACGAAAAGTGATCCACGATACAATCCAAGAGATTGGTTTGACGAGCGAATCAGAGGGCGAAGAACCAAACCGTTGCGTGGTGGTTCTACCAGCTTGATCGTTTCACGTGAAACACTCCTAGAGAGTTACTTCAAAGAGAGCCCTGAGAAGGCCGATCGGTATGCAGAGATCCTTGGAACATGGGGGATTGAACGCGGATTGATTGGCCCTAAAGAGGGGGAGCGTATCTGGGAGCGCCACATCGCAAATTCACTCCCGGTCACAACCTTGATTCCAACAGGAGTGCGGGTGGCCGATATTGGCTCCGGGGCGGGACTTCCTGGAATTGTGATTGCACTAGCACGACCCGATCTTGAGGTTTTCCTCATTGAGCCACTGCAGCGCCGCGTGGATTTCTTACTCGAGGTCATCGGGCTACTTGAACTACCAATAACGGTAATTCGTGGCAAGGCGGAGAGCGTTAAAAAGAGTTTTGAGGTGGTTACCGCTCGAGCTGTGGCGCCGCTACCCAAGTTATTGGCTATCTCTTGGCATCTCGTTAAAGCCGAGGGAGCCCTGCTCGCCATTAAGGGAGAGGGAGCCCAAGCGGAGATTGACTCAACTGAGCCTAAAAAACACTCCATAACAAGGCTTCACACCATTGAATTGCCCGGATTTGATATCTCACGTGTTATTGAGGTCAGAAAGACTGCTTAACTACACCCATGAGTGATTCACGTGAAACACCGAAGGTCGAGGAGCGCAAACTCATCGGAGTACGGCGTCTAAAAGAGCCGATGCCACAACCCATCAAAACCCGGATATTTACCGTGGCCAACCAAAAAGGCGGGGTGGGAAAGACCACTTCAGCGGTAAATCTCGCAGCTGCCATGGCGATGGGAGGGCTAAAAGTCCTCGTTATTGATTTAGACCCACAAGGAAATGCCTGTACCGCACTCGGCGTTGATCGCAATAGAACCCCCGGCATGTATGAAGTCTTGGTCGATGAGGTTGATCTCTCGCAAACAATCCAAAAGGTTGCGGGTTTTCCCAGTCTGGAATGTGCTCCCGCAAACCGAGAACTCGCCGGAGCTGAAATCGCCCTCGTCACATTTGTGGCTCGCGAAAGTATTCTTAAAGGTGCGCTCTTGAAATATCTCGGCGAGCGAGATGCCCGCGGAGATCGTCTGGATTATGTAATTATCGATTGCCCACCAAGTTTGGGTCTACTCACTATCAACGCGCTAACGGCGGCGGAAGAAGTACTAGTTCCTATTCAATGTGAGTATTACTCGCTCGAAGGAATTTCATTACTTATGGAGACCCTAGGAAAGATTCAAAGGGCGCTTAATCCTTTGGTTCGCGTCAGCACAATTCTTTTAACAATGTTTGATTCGCGTACCCGTTTAGCAAACGATGTTGCAGATGATGTACGACGCCACTTTCCTAATGAATTAATTGATATTCCAATACCACGCGCAGTGCGAGTGTCAGAGGCCCCATCTTTTAATCAAACTGTTATGACATACGACGCAGCATCCCCAGGTGCGATTGCATATATGGGAGCGGCGCGCGAGATTGCACGGAGAGGATCTGCAGCATGAGCGCAGCACGCAAGGGAGGTTTGGGACGCGGATTAGATGCCCTGATTCCAACAACAACTATTGGTGATGTAGTAAATAACTCTGGAGTCATCGCAGGCACCGCTCTGGAAATAGATATCAACGCAGTGCAACCAAATAGCAAACAACCACGTACTTATTTTGATGAACGCGCCCTTGCAGAATTAGCAGCCTCGATTAAAGAGGTTGGCGTCATGCAACCCCCAGTGGTGCGGGATTTGGGAAATGGCCGTTATGAATTAATTATGGGCGAACGCAGGTTACGTGCCTCCAAATTAGCAGGGTTAAAAACTATTCCAGTCATTCTCCGTGCATCAACAGATAATGAGATGTTACGAGAGGCGTTACTCGAAAATATCCATCGCAGTGAACTCAATCCCCTGGAAGAGGCAGCTGCATATCAAAACTTACTCAACGACTTTGGATACACCCATGAAGAGCTAGCGCTAAAGATTGGAAAATCTCGACCTGTTATTACTAATACCTTACGCCTCTTAAATCTGCCTGCCTCTGTGCAAAGGCGAGTAGCAATTGGAATTCTCTCTGCAGGGCATGCGCGCGCGTTACTCTCACTGACAAATGCCGCAGAGATAGAAGCGCTGGCAAATCGCATTGTTGCAGAAGGCCTCAGCGTTCGTGCTGTTGAAGAGATTGTTGCCACAAGCGACGGTAAAGAGAAGGGCGAAAAAGCAAAGCGCCACACTTCGCCTAGCCCGCAACTCAAAGAATTAGGTGATCAGCTAGGAAATAGACTCGATACTCGAGTCACCATCGAATTAGGAAAACAGAAAGGCAAGATCACTATCGAATTTGCCGATGAAGAGGATTTGCGGCGAATCACACAACTATTTAAATAAGAGCGCGATTTTCCATCTCGGTGCGGATAACTCCACCCAGAGCTTTCACGCCCTCGCGAATTCTCTCCGGGGTGGGGTAACAATAAGCCAGGCGCATCGACCAACTACCAAAACCATCGGCATAGAAAGCTGTACCGGGTACGTAAGCAACTTTTGCGGCGATCGCCTTGGGCATAAGGGCGGTCGTATCGATCTCTGGAGGCAAGGTCACCCAGATATAAAAACCACCATGTGGCTTGGTCCAAACAGCACCCTCTGGAAAATACTCTTCCAGACTTTCCAACATCGCATCGCGACGGATTTTATAGAGTTTGCAGAATGAAGCGATTTGATCACGCCAAGGTTGGTCGGCCAAATATCCACTGATAGAGAGTTGAGTGAAATTAGAGGGACAGAGAATCGAACTCTCTGCGGCAATAACTAGTTTCTCTTTTAAAGCTTGTGGGACAAGAGCCCAGCCAACTCGAAAACCAGGAGCGATCGTCTTTGAAAATGAACCGAGGTAAATTACATTTTCAGAATCCTGCGCGCGCATCGCATTAGGCGATGGCTTATCGAAACCTAAAAGTCCGTATGGATTATCTTCCACAATGAAAATCTTCTCAGTGGCGCAGATCTCCAAAATCTCAGAACGCCTCTCTGCAGGAAGGAGCACCCCAGCAGGATTTTGGTAGTTAGGGATGAGGTAGAGGAATTTAATTTCTTGGCCAGTTTTACGGACCGATGCAATGGCAGCTCGGAGCGCATCTGGAATCATTCCATCGTCATCCATTTGCACATGGACCACATTGGCTTCATATTGTTTAAAGGTTCCAAGTGCGCCCACATAGGAAGGGGCTTCGACGAGCACCACATCACCTGGGTTAATAAAGATGCGAGAGATGAGATCGAGCGCCTGTTGCGAACCAGTAGTAACAATGATGTCATCAGGATGGGCGCGGATTCCCTCAAGCGCCATAACGTCACAGATCTGTTCGCGTAACTTGGGATGACCCTGACCACTTCCGTACTGCAGGGCTTCCTGGCCATTCTCTTTAATAAGTTTTTCGACAACTTCAGCCATCATCTCCATAGGCAGGGCGGAGAGGTTTGGCATACCGCCAGCAAGGGAGACGATCTCTGGGCGAGAGGCAACGGCAAAGAGGGCGCGGATCTCACTGGCTTGCATCAACTCAGCGCGATGGGCAAATCGCTGTGTGAGTTGCTGATCTTCACCGGTTCGAAAGCGCTTTACCTCATTAGACATTAGACAATTCTGCCACACCATTCAATGTGTAGGAGTCGCCTTTATTTACGCAGGCCAGCTCTCCGCAGATCAGAGATTTTTAAAGTTCCAGTCTTTGCATCATTCTCGGCGCTTAAATAGAGACGTTGTATTGCAACCATGAGCGCTTCGACCACTGTTTCACGAAAAGCGGGGTCAGAGACTCGCCTGGCATCTCCAGGATTGCTTTGATACCCCAAATCGATGCGCACAGTTGGGGATTTTGTGAGGCGCAGCAAATCCCAGGTTTTTGCATGAATTCGACAGTTAAGCAGGTCTGTACGCGCACAAATTTCACGTTGTGCCAAGGTGGCAAATCGCTCACCGACTATCGAGTGCACCCCATGAGAGTCACTACCATAGTAATAAGTGGCAATTCCATGGGCCCCTTCATTTACATATCGATCTTGCCGCAAAGAAATGACGAGATCGGCGCCAGTGGCATTCGCGAATTCAATACGTTCCGACTCTCGAGGCGCAGAAGCCAAAGTTCGGGTAAGAAAGACATTAACCCCAAGAGCAATTAACCGTCCCTCAAGTCGTTGCGTGAGATCGAAGATGTCGGGTGAATCCGAGGGATCTATAACAATAACTTTTCCAGAAAGTGCTGGTCCGCGCTCTGCTCGTACAGCTGCATCGCGAAGTTGAATAGGGGCTCCTCCAGAAACGATCTTCTTCAAGCGCAGCATCGACATGATCGTTGCTGGGCCGCATCTACCATCTACTTTTACTCCAACCGATTTCTGAAATTCCATAACAGCAATTTCGCTATCTAAACCGAAGATTCCATCCACGCGGCCGCAATTAAATCCCATCTCACTTAGTTGTGATTGCAAGGCTGCGACATCATCGCCACGCATAGGAGGAGATGCGAGTGAAAGAACCCGATCTCCTAATTTCCACCTAGCTTCTTCCAACGCGCGCAGAGTGATGGCATCAACTACGCCAGAAATAGTTAACCCGCGAGATTGTTGAAATTCTTTGACTGCTGCGGCAACACTGGCGTCAAAGAGCGCGGTTTCCGCTTTTAGAAGATTGAGTCGAGCCAGGTAGCTGGTTACTTGTAAAACAAGATCGCCCGATCCACCAACGGATAAATCGGGCGTCATGAGAACACTTTGCTTCGATACTTAATTATCTACTGAATGTAATCCGCTAGGTCTTTGAGAAGAGCTGGCTTTGGCTTAGCTCCTACGATGCTTTTAACAACTTGGCCGCCAACAAAAACATTCATTGTGGGTATCGAAGTAATTCCGTACTTCATCGCAATGGAGGCTTCTTCATCGGTATTAAGTTTTACGATCTTTATCTTTCCGATGTGTTCGCCAGCGATCTCTTCCAAGATTGGACCTACGGCGCGGCAGGGGCCACACCATTCTGCCCAGAAATCAACAAGTACTGGAGTCGTGCTCTTAAGGACTACCTCTTCGAATGTGGCAGCTGTGACTGGTGGTGTATTGCTCATATCTCTCCCTAGATTATTCAATTAAAACTACTCGGTATATAAAATCAGAGTACGGATTCTAGTGTCCCGCTAAGAATCTTTCAGCATCTAACGCGGCCTCACACCCAGTTCCAGCAGCCGTTATTGCCTGGCGGTAGGTGTGGTCCACAAGATCCCCGCAGGCGAATACTCCTGGGAGATTGGTGCGAGTAGAGCGACCTTCTACTTTCACATAACCCTCGGAGTCGAGATCGACCTGCCCTGAAAGAAGTTCAGAGCGTGGTGAATGGCCAATAGCTACAAAGAGCCCGGTGAAGGCGCGTTCGCTTTCACTCCCATCGACAGTGTTTCGTAATTTAAGCCCTGTAACATTTTGATCACCAAGAACATCTATTACCTCGGTGTTCCATACAAACTCAATCTTGGGATTTGCGGTCGCCCTATCGATCATGATCTTAGAGGCGCGCAACGAATTGCGACGATGTATAACGACAACCTTGGAGGCAAAGCGCGTTAAGAAAGTAGCCTCTTCCATCGCAGAGTCACCGCCACCCACAACCGCTATCTCTTGTTCGCGAAAAAAGAATCCATCACACGTTGCACACCATGATACGCCGCGTCCTGAAAGGCGCTTTTCGTTGATCAACCCGATCTCTTTGTAGGCAGATCCAGTAGCGAGAATGACTGCCTTCGCACGAAGGACATTCCCACTTCCATCAGTGAGCACCTTGATATCCCCGGCAAGTTTCATATCTACAATGTCATCCCGAACTAATGTCGTTCCAAATTTCTCGCATTGAGCCTTGAGGTTATCCATTAAATCCGGGCCCATAATCCCTTGGGGGAATCCAGGAAAATTTTCTACCTCTGTAGTGTTCATCAGCGCGCCGCCGGCGGTAACCGAACCTTCATAGAGCACAGGTGCTAGTTGGGCGCGAGCAGCGTAAATGCCAGCGGTGTATCCAGCAGGACCAGAACCTACGATAACTAGGTCGTGGATTGTGTCAGTCACTAACGCACCATCTCTCTCTTTAGTATTTATTAAATGTCTTTTAACGCCGAGGCTTTAAAAAGAGCGAGAAAGCTGCGTTCACTTCCCCGATCTTAAAGGTCTTGGCTAGGGTGAGGTAGCCCAAACCACTAGTGCAGAGAACAACTAATAACTTCAGACTATTCCCTCCAGGGATATGCCCCATGACTAGATAGAGCGGTATAGCCACCACAGAGTAAATAATCGCTAAACGTAGATATAGACCAGTGATCTCGCTCGTTCGAATCACGATGTCGAATCTCCGCAATAGTCGTATTGACGTCCACGCCCCTACGTAATAACTCATCGCGAGCGCCCCAGCCAGTCCGACAGTCACCCATTTAGCAGGAAGCGTCATGGCGAGAGTAATGGCGACCAGACTTGCCACGATATTCATGATTGCATTGCTGAGGACCTGCAACTTCACATTTTCAAAGGCGTTCAGACCACGCAGGGCGATTAAATTGACGCTCAAAGGGAGCAGCCCTAAGGCAAAGGCGGAGAGCACCAAGCCCAGATACCGTGCGTCTGCGTTAGAGATGCCAAAGAACAAAGTCCTTGTTATGAGGGGACCAAAGAGTAGGAAAGCGATGGCACTTGGTACGGTGATGATCCCAACTAGTCGGATGGCTCGCACCAACTCATCATGAATCTCTTTAAATTTGCGATCAATCGCATGGCCAGCGAGTAAGGGCAAGATTGCGGTGACGATCGAGATAGTAATAACTGAGTGCGGCAACATAAGGATTAAGAATGCGTTTCCATAAGGTGTGTAACCAACTCCAGTGGTTATGCCCTCTTTGAGCGCCCGCACTGCGGCTCCGGTCGAAAGATTCACCGTAACGAGGTAACTCAGTTGAGAGAAAGCCGCAAAGGCTAAGGTCCACGATGCTAGGTGGAGTGACTTCTTTATCTCAGGGTCACGCCAATCGAAGCGGGGGCGAATCTTTATATTGGTCTGTCTTAATACTGGAATAAGACAGGCGAGCTGCACGACAAATCCTGCAGTTGTTCCGATTCCCAACCAGGTTGCCTGGCCGTGGGAAATCGTTGAGACCTTCCAACCCTTTGAAATATGTAGAAAATATCCAAATACACCAATGCCGATAATATTATTGAAAACCGGCGCCCACATCATTGGACCAAATTTGCCTTTGGCATTTGCAACCTGGCCAAGGAGTGCGAACAGACCCATAAAGAAGATTTGTGGCAAGCAATAGCGCATGAAAAGAACGGTGAGATTAAATTCTGGGCGGCCAACATAGCTACTAGCAAAGAGCCGAACCAAGAGTGGGGCTGCAACGATAGAAACGAGGACGAGAAATGCTAGAAAGATTGAGGTGGCAGTAACTAAACGAGAGATGAATGCCGATCCTCCATCCGGTTGGCGAATAGCGCGTACCAACTGCGGAACAAAGACGGCGGTTAGCGCTCCACCGATAATGAGGTTGTACAAGATGTTAGGCATCGTGTTGGCAACGTTGTATGTGTCGCCCAGTAGCGTCGTGCCAAGTACTGCGACGAGAAGTAGTCCTCGAAATAATCCAGTAATACGCGAAACAAAGGTCCCCGCCGCCATAATGGCGGAAGAGCGAATGATGGAGTTTTCGCTCATCTCTGCCTTCTTCTAATTCGACGGATACTCTGAATTGTTGCAGCAATAAAGAGGACGATAGCCGCTCCAGTTGTGAACCAAGTGGCAACGGGGCTGATAACCGCTAACGCAATGGGGTATGTAATGGGATCTCCCAGTACATCACCGTTGGTATTTGTGATCTCCATAGTAAGTTCGGAAGCTCCCGATGTAAGCACGGTAATTGGAACCATGATCTGAATCTTCGACTTGCCTGGGATAGAAATTTGCGGCAGGTCACCTATCTCAACCTTGAAATTGTTGGGAATTACGCTGAGATTCACCTTAATTTCATTGGGGAACCCATTAGTTAGCGTAATAGGAAGTTTTTGATGCGTAGAGGTAACTGTAAATTTTCCTGGACTTAAATGCACCAGATGGATCTGGGCGAAAGCAGCAGCGGTGAGATCGCGAATCAAGTAGGCGCGGCGATCTTTTGTAAGATCTGGGTTAAGAATTTTAATAAGTGCCAAGCGGTACGTATCTATTGATATTGGATCAACATAACTGGCCGTTTGTGAAAAGTTGGAGGCAGCATCATTTATTGCTGCGATCTCTGATGGAGCAATTGCAAACTTGCTACGCGATTGATACTTCGCAGGAGTCGCGATTGTTCGAGCGAGCAAGGCGTCGAGCCGACTGCGAGATATAGATAAAACGTAATTCACCTCATGAGGTGAGAGTCGATTCACCCAATAAGCAGAGGGGTTGCCATAAGCCATCGCTGTAACGTTAGCAAATCTGATATCAGCATTGAGTTGTGCTAACCAAGATTTTGCGAAGAGTTGCCCGATGCCCGCAACTCCAGATGTGAGGGTGTATTCCTTGCTCATAGCAGCAACTTCTTCTATAAGTGCAGGATCAATTATCCATGTCCTAGTCCCCGTAGGTGGATTAAAGACCAATTGACCTAGCCGCCCATCGATTGCAAGAGATGCAGCTAGTTCATCATCAATAAATAGCCCGTTAATTTGGCGATGCGTTGGTTCCGTCAGAATGACTGTTGTACTTGCTTGTGCAAGAGGAGTTGAAATAAAAATAAAGACAAGCGTCGCAATCAGGGCGAGGAGGCGTTTCATGCTTTTAACTCACCAGACTTTGCAATCAGCTTCTTCTCATCGGGATATGCCAAGAGCGAGATGATTTCTTCAAGAGGGAACCATCCAACATCATCAACCTCACTCACCTGCGGCGCAAGGATTCCCCCAACTTCACGGAAGAGATAGTGATGCACCGTCTTATGGATTCTTTTACCGCCGGCCATGAACCAGAAATCAATGACGCCCAATTCGCGGGAGATCTCACTTTGAATTCCAGTTTCTTCGGCAACTTCTCGAACGGCGGCCTGTTCCGGAGTTTCACCTGCCTCTATATGGCCCTTAGGAAGAGACCAGAGTAAACGCTCACCCGTGGCATCTTTAAGGTCACGGCGACCAATCAATAAACCCTTTGTGCCGGTGCCATCGATAACTAGCCCGCCAGCGCTAACCTCATCCACGCGTTTGGCATATACAGAGCGTTTTCGGGGAGGCGCTTTTTTGACAGGGGGAGTACCAGGGTCGGTTTTAACTGCAGATGAAGAATTAGTAGGTGTGTGTGGGCCCGCAGGACGCCGTCTCCGACGTTTTTTCCGTTTCGCTTCGCCACCCGCACCAGGTGCCGGGGTCATAAGAGAAGGGTACTGCTCTAGCCTTAC